>JAKPSR010000120.1 GCA_029571425.1 Spirochaetota bacterium
CGACCGGCTCGCCGTGGTGAGCTGGGAGAAGGACGGCGAAGTCTGCTGCCTTTCACTCATCAAGGCGGACTACCTGACCGGCATGGTCCGCGAATTCCTCGGTCCGCTGGTAAGCGGCCTTGCCGGCACCGACAAACAATAGACACGCGGATTACGTTCGCTGCCCCCTCGCCATGAGATTCTCGTCATGTAGGCAAAAAATTTATAAAACGAGGTACCACAATAATGAACGCCGATAACATCAGAAAAGCCGTACGCGATAAGTACGCGAGCGTGGTTATTAACCGCACATCATGTTGCGGGCCGTCATCGTCGTGCTGCGGGCCGACCGCCGGAGCGAGCGCTGCGCTCGGCTATTCGCCCGAGGATTTAAAGCACATACCGGACGACGCCGACCTCGGGCTTGGATGTGGGAATCCGGTGGCGCTCGCCTCGCTGTCCGAGGGAGAAACGGTGCTCGACCTCGGCTCCGGCGCGGGAATAGACTGCTTTCTCGCCGCGAAAAAGGTGGGCCAAGGCGGGCGAGTTATCGGCGTCGACATGACACCGGAGATGCTTGAACGCGCGCGTGAGAACGCCCGAAAGAGCGGTATCTCGAACGTCGAGTTCCGCCTGGGCGAGATCGAAAATCTTCCGGTGGCCGACTCAACGGCCGATGCCGCCATATCGAACTGCGTCATCAACCTCTCCCCGGACAAGGAGCGGGTCTTCCGGGAGGTCTACCGCGTACTCAAGCCCGGGGGGCGCATGATGGTGTCGGACATCGTGCTGGAGCGTGAACTGCCCGAAACGATCGCCCGCTCGGTCGCGGCCTACACCGGCTGTATCGCCGGGGCGTCCCTCAAGGCCGACTACCTCGGCATGATCGCCGCGGCGGGTTTCGACGATGTGCGCGTGGCGGGCGAAAGCGCCCTGCCGCTCGAGGCGTGGTCGGCCGATCCGACGGCGACGGAATTCCTGAAAGAACTCGGAGTAAGCACCGCGCAGGCGGCGGAGGCGCTCGCCGGGGTGAAGAGCGTACGGGTGCACGCGATTAAAAGGTCCCGGGGCTGAGCTTCCGTGGCCCGAGCGGACGTCACCATCATCAATAGATGACGATGACGCCCCGCTTCATCAGGCGCTCGACCGTGGACATGTCCGCCAGGGGATTTCCCAGAACATTCACGTACACAAGCGTCTCCATCCCCTCGAGCACCGAAATGTCCTCGATGCGGTTGAAGGAGATGTCGAGCTCCCGAAGGCCCGACAATTCCCCGAGACAGTCGATGTTCTCTATCGCGTTGTCGGCCAGGAAGAGCGACGTGAGGCGCCGAAGGAGCGCGAGCGGACCGATGCGCCGGAGGAGGTTCCCCGAGAGGTTGAGCATCGTGACGTTCACGCAGTATTCCACGCCGTCCAGATCGGTGATCTCGAAATCGGAGAGATCGAGCTCGCCCTCCAGGCCCGCCAGATCGTTATCGTCGACGCTGAAATCGAGATTGCCGAACAGAAGTCCGTTTACCGCCTCGACGAATCCGTACCCCTCGGAGCTCTCCGCCTCCGCGTACTCTTCCTCGTACTCGGACGCGTCCTGTTCGTTATCGTCGAACTCCGATCTCTCGGTATACCCGAATTCATCGTCCTCATACGAAAACTCCTCCTCGTACTCGAATTCCTGATCCGGCGCGCGGGGAATTGCGTTGTCCGAGAGGTAGATCTCCCGCATGCGCTCGAGACCAGCGGTATCGCCCGCCGCCGCCATTGTGTCGAGCTCGCGGCGCAGTACGGCGATCTTGTCCGGGTGGAAGCGCTGGATCACCGCGGCGAAGAGGCGGCCCGCGGCGAGGGAAGAATCGACGATATCGATCAGCGCGGCATACCGCCGGAGTCCGTCGAGATCCTTACGCTTGTACCGGTCGATTATGTCGACGCTGAGCTCCTTCAGGCGGTCGCGCGTCACTCCCTCCCTAAGCTCCCGGCACAGGTTTTCGGCCCGGTGTTTCATGCGAGCGCTCT
>JAKPSR010000137.1 GCA_029571425.1 Spirochaetota bacterium
ACGGATGCGAGCGGCGCGCCGGCAGAGAGGTATCTCCAAAGGTTGGCGAAGAGGTCGATCAGCTCCAGGATAAGCACGAAGAACGAGAGCGCGACGGCGAGGACGGGAAGGAACTGGGCGACGAGGTAGCGCTGCAAGGTCCTCACTTGGTTAATTCCCTTCCCATGAAAATCGCGGCTGCCGCGAGCACTACCGCGTTCGGGAGCCACATCATGACCGTGCTGTTAAGCCCGATCTTCGCGCTCAGGGTTTGCCCCCCGACGAGAAGGGACCAGTACACCACGGCGATTATGAGACCGAGCATGAAGCCGACGCTCTGCCCGTTCGTTTTCGCCGACAGGCCCAGCGGAAAGGCGATCAGCACGAAGAAGAAGGCCCCGAAGGGAACGGAGAATTTCTTGTGGTACTCGAGGCGATACATGTTGAGCGTCCGACTCGGCTTACTCCGACGGGCCGCCTGATCCGCCTCGTCGCCCTTCCCTTCCCGCTTCGCTTCCTCTTCCGATTCCTTTTTCCGTATCTCCCGCGATAGGTCGACGGAGCTCATCTCGCGCGGCGAGATGGCGCCCGAATAGCTCGACGCGATGTTCTTGACGAGCACGTTATACGAGATATCCTTCGCCTGGATCACGTCGTAATCCTGCTTGCTCTGCCGATCGAGCACGGTGACGACCGCGTCCTTCATCTTGAGGGTCATCAAAGCGGCGGCGCTCGGCGCCTTCCCGACCTCGGCCTCTGGGCTCGAGATGATCCTTCTGTTTCCCTGCGAGTCGACGTCGATGACGAGAAGCCCGTCCATCCGGTTGTCCTTGATAAGCCCGGTGACGACGATCGCGTTTTGGTTCCGCTTGATCGAATTCGACTCGAGCTCGAGCGCCGGGGTCGAGGCAAGTATCTTCCGGTACACGCGGTTAAACTGAATCGTCCCCGCGGGCAGGAGGATGTCGTTCGTCAGGAAGGAAACGACGGAGACCGCGATCCCAACGGCGACGACCGGAGCAAGGATCGACCTGATCGAGATTCCGAGGGCGCTCATCGCCAGTATCTCTCGATCGGTGACGAGGCGTCCCATGCCCATCAGCGTGCCGACAAGGGCGGCGAAGGGGGCGCTCGTGGCGATGATCTGCGGAAGCGCGTAGAAAATCAGGAGGAGCACGTCGCCGATCGGCGCGCGCTTCGAGAGGATGTCCTCGGCCATCAGCAGGAGCTGGTTCACGAAGAAAATCAGGAAGAAAAAAAGGAAGCTAACGAGGAAATGGATGAGCATCTCCTTCGCCACGTAGACAAAGACGGTGCGACGCATCTAGCGCCTTCCGGTCGACCCGTAGCCGCCCTCGCCGCGATCCGAACCCGAGAGGGAATCCGCGTCCTCGAAGCGCGCGGACTCGACGCGGGCGACGACGAGCTGGGCGATGCGGTCGCCGTCGTTGACGGCGAAGGGCTCGTCACCCAGGTTGACGAGAAGGACGCCGATCTCGCCCCGATAGTCGGAGTCGACGGTGCCCGGGCTATTGAGGACGGTCACCCCGTGCTTGAGCGCGAGGCCGGAGCGCGGCCGCACCTGGATCTCGAAGCCGCGGGGAAGCTCGACGCGAAGACCCGTGGGGACAAGACGGCGCGCGCCGGGCGGTATGACGACTGGCTCGTCGAGCCGCGCCCGCGCGTCCGCGCCCGCGGCGCCCTGGCTCTGGTACTCGGGGAGGCTCGCGCCTTCCGAACGTAGGCATTTGATCACCGGTTCCATGGCATCCACCTTGGGCCTGGTCTTGGCCCGTACACCGTCAGGGAAAGGTCCTCGTCGCGGAAAAGCCCGCTCATGATTCGGCCGATCTCACCCGAGTCGACCGCCTTGAGCCGGGCGAGCGATTCCTCGACGCCGTATACCTC
>JAKPSR010000140.1 GCA_029571425.1 Spirochaetota bacterium
GCCTACCCCGGGCGATCGCCCTTCCGATCGAGATGCTTGGCTCCCTGACCACCCCGCTCGCCATGATCGCGACGGGGGCCATGTTGGCCAGGACCCGGCTCGGAGCGGTCTTCTCAGGATGGCGGCTCTACGCCGTCACCCTCATCCGCCTCGTCGTCTGGCCGGCACTAACCCTGCTCGCCCTCCGGCCCTTCCCCATCGACCGGAACCTTGCCCTCATCACGGTAATCGTGGCCGGGATGCCGGCGGGCTCGAACACCGGGCTCATCGCCGAGGTGTACGGGGGCGACACGGACACTGCCTCGGCCACCGTATTCCTGACTACCCTCGTCTCGGTCATCACCATCCCGCTTATGGCCCTACTCGTCGCGTAGGGCCGCTACTCGCCCCTAATCGCCGCGTCCCAGTCGACGCGGGCCCGGTCAAGCCCGACCCATCGATAGGCGTCGATACCGGCCTCGCGCGCCGAGCGAACGTTGGCCTCCATGTCGTCGAAGAAGACGATCTCACCGGGCATGAAGCCTGAACGCTCGACGCACGCACGATAGATGGCGCTTTCCGGCTTGACGAGGCCGAGCTCGCACGAGAAAAGGGCGAAATCGGCCCGCTTGAAAAGCTCGACCGTATGCCCGTAGACCTCGAGGAAATCGACCGGCATGTTAGAGAGTATCCCGAGCCTGAAACCCGCCGCTTGGATATCGAGGGCCCACCGGGTCACCGCGTCGGATACCCGGCGCCACGAGCCGACGTCCTCGCGCACGAGGGCCTCGAGGAGGGCGCGATCGGCGGAGACCCCGGCGTCGGCGAGAACTCGGGCCCAAAGCTCGACGCCCCGAAGCTCGCCCCGGTCGTAGGCCGGTCGGTAGCGCCAAAAGCCCTCGCGGAAAAAACCCTCCGAAAGTCCGGCGAGCGCAGCCATCCTGCCGTAGCAGGTTTCGTCGTGACTCTCCGATATCACGTTCCCGTAGTCCAGTACCAGCGCCTTCGCCTTCACGCGATCCCCCTTACGTTCATTGACCAGCCGCGAGGGCCTCGAGCTTCTCGCGGATAAACTCGCTCTTTTCCTTGAGCCCGATCCTGCCGGTCTCGAGGACGATGACGTTCGGGTGCTTCGGGTCGAGCTTAACCCGCCCGGCCGACTCGCGCATCATCCTGAGCAGTCGGTCGACGGAGACCTTCGACACCTTCGAGAACTCGACCCGCACCTGCCCCGCCTTCTCCTTGAGGCTGGCGATCGACAGGCGTCGGCAGATGATCCGGATCTCGGCGAGCGAAAGGAGGCTTAAGACCTCGTCCGGCACGGGCCCGAAGCGGTCAACGAGCTCGGCGTACACGCGGTCGAGCTCGTCCTGCGTCGAGATCGCGGCGATTTTCTTGTAGACCTCCATCTTGGTCTGCGCGACCTCGATGTAGGAGTCCGGGATAAAGCCGGTGTACTCGAGTTCGAGCCACACCTCGGCCTCGCCCTGCCAGTCGGCGTCCTCCAGCCGCTGGATGGCCGACTCGAGAAGGCGAAGGTAGAGGTCAAAGCCGACCGAGTAGATGTCCCCGGACTGCTCGCGCCCGAGGAGGTTGCCCGCGCCGCGAATCTCCATGTCCTTCATCGCGATCTTAAAGCCCGAGCCAAGCTCGGTGAAGTCCGAGATGACCTGGAGGCGCTTCATCGCGATCTCGCTTATGGCGCGACCTTCCGGGTAGAGGAGGTAGGCGTACGCCTTTCGGTCGGAGCGCCCAACGCGGCCGCGCAGCTGGTAGAGCTGGCTCACCCCGTACATATCCGCCCGGTCGATAACGATCGTATTGACGTTCGGGATGTCGATCCCGTTCTCGACGATGGTGGTGGCGATCAGGACGTGGAAGCCGCCCATCTTGAAGCGGCGGAAGATGTCCTCGAGCTCGGCGCTCGACATCTGGCCGTGGGCGGTGTCGACGAGCATCTCGGGGACGAGCTTCTCGACGAAAAGGCGGGTCTCCTCGAGGCTCTCGACGCGGTTGTGGAGATAGAAGACCTGACCGCCCCGCTCGACCTCGCGGCGAATCGCCGCCGCAACCCGGTCGCCGTTGAACTCGGCGATCACCGTCTCGATCGGGCGGCGGTTTTGCGGCGGGGTCGTCAAGAGGCTCATGTCTCGGATCTTAAGAAGAGACATGTGAAGGGTGCGGGGGATCGGAGTGGCGCTCATCGCGAGGGAGTCGACGCTCGCCTTGAGCTCCTTGAGCCGTTCCTTATCCTTAACCCCGAAGCGCTGCTCCTCGTCGATGACGATAAGCCCGAGGTCCTTGAAGCGCACGTCCTTCTGGATGATCCGGTGGGTACCGACGAGGATGTCGACCTCGCCCTTCGCGACCCGATCAAGGGCCTTGCGCTGCTCGGCCGGGGGCACGAAGCGCGAAAGCTGGGCGATCCTGACGGGAAAGCGCTCGAAGCGCTCGCAGAGGGTGTCGTAGTGCTGCTCGGCGAGGATGGTGGTCGGCGCGAGGAAGGCGACCTGCTTGCCACCCATCACGGCCTTAAAGGCCGCGCGCATGGCGACCTCGGTCTTGCCGTAGCCGACGTCGCCGCAAACGAGGCGGTCCATCGGGACGGGCTTCTCCATGTCTGCCTTAACCTCGGCGATGCAGGTCAGCTGGTCGTCGGTCTCCTCGTAGGGGAAGGCGGCCTCGAACGCGGTTTGCCATTCCCCGTCCTTCGGGAAGGCGAAGCCGCGCGCGGCCTTACGGCGCGAGTAGAGGTCGATCAGGCGCTGGGCGATGTCCTCCACCGACTTCTTGACCTTATTCTTCCGGTTCTCCCACGACTTCGAGCCGAGCCGATCCAATCGGGGGTTCTCGCCCTCGTTCCCGATGTAGCGCTGGACGAGGTTCACCTGCTCGATCGGGATGAAGCAGGTCTCCTCGTCCGCGTACTCGAGCTTGATGTAGTCCCGCTCGTTCCCGAGGGCGCGCACCCGCTCGATCCCCTTAAAGCGGCCGATCCCGTAGTTGACGTGGACGACGTAGTCGCCGGGGTTGAGCTCGACGAAGGTGTCGATGACGCTGCTCTTCGCGTGCTTCACCGACTTGGGGACGTGCCTCCTGCGGCCGAAGATCTCGTTCTCCTGGATCACCATCAGCTTGAGGGCGGGGATGGCGAAGCCAGAGGAGAGGTTCAGCGGGATGATCGAGACGGCGAGGTCCTTGAGTATCTCGCCGACGCGGAGGGCTTGGTTCTCGCTCTCCGCGAAAACGCATACCTTCCACCCGTCCTTTAGGAGGTTGGCGAGCTCTTCCTTGAGGTAGACGATATTGCCGAAGAAGCTCCGCGGCGGGTCCGCGGCGAGGCGAAGCCGGCCGTCGGTCCCCGCGTCACCCGCGTGAATGGTGCGGAAGAGTACCCGGCGATCGAAGGAAAGCGCGAGCTGCCGGAACGAGAAGAGTTCCCGCGTAGGCTCCGGAACCTCGGCGAGGTGGGGAGGGGTCTCCGCCTCGGGCGAACGATGCTTCCGATACAGCCCGAGGTACTCGCGTTCGAGGCTTTCCTGGGCGTTTTCCTGGCGGTCATAGTCGAGGAAGAGGACGGTGCCCTCCCCGTCAAGGTAGTCGAGGACGGAGGCAGGGCGCTCGAAAGCAAGGGGATAGAAGAGCTCCTCTCCCTCGGCGCCCCCGCGCGCGACGAGCTCGTCGACGAAGGCGCGACCCTT
>JAKPSR010000145.1 GCA_029571425.1 Spirochaetota bacterium
AAGCCGGTCGAGGTTGAGCGGCTTCGTCAGGAAGTCGTAGGCCCCGGCGCGCATCGCGTCCACCGCGCTCTCGACCGTGCCGTGCCCGGTAAGCACGATGACCGGTATTCCCGGCGTCTCCGAGGTCACGCGGCGCAGGACCTCCTCCCCCGTAACCCCCGGCATCTTCAGGTCGGTGATGACGAGGTCGACCTCCGACTTAAGGGCGATCTCGAGTCCGGCGGCACCGTCGGCGGCGAGCTCGACGTTGTAACCGTCGAGCTCGAGGGCGGCCTTGAGCCCTTCGCGTATGTTCTTCTCGTCGTCGATGACCAAGATCGTGAATTTCATCTTTCGGCGGTCTCCTCGTAGCCGATCATCTTCTGCGCGCGCCTGATAACCGGGAGCTTCACGGTGAAGGTGGCGCCCTTCCCGTCCTCGGATTGCACGCGGATGTCGCCGCCATGCTCCTTCACCACCTTGTACGCCATCGTGAGCCCAAGCCCGGTGCCGTCGACCTTCGTCGTGAAATAGGGCTCGAATATCTTGTGCAGGAGGTCGGCCGGTATGCCGGTCCCCGTGTCCTCGACGGTCACCGCGATGAAGTCATCGTCGCGCCTCGTCCTAACCCGTATCTGCCCGCCCGAGAGCATCGCGGCCATCGCGTTCTTGATGAGGTTTATCAGCATCTGCCTCAGGTGCCGATCGTCGCCCTGTATCTCCGGCAGTCCCTCGGCGAGGTCGAGCTCGAGCGCGATGTTCGCGCGAGAAAGCTCCTCGCCGAAAAAGCCGGCGAGGTCGCGAACGAGGCGGTTGAGGTCGAGAGGTGCGAACTCGAGGTTGATCGGGCGGACGGCAAAGAGAAAGTCGACCACGATCTTATTGAGCCGAGATATCTCCTCGTCGACGACGTCGAGGTATCGGCCGACGGGATCAGGCACCTTGCCGCCCGAGTCCTTGGCGAGCGACTTTCGCACCAGCTGGACGTGTATGCCGATGGACCCGAGCGGGTTCTTTATCTCGTGCGCGACGGTCGCCGCGAGGTTCGTCAGGCTCGCCAGGCTCTCGAGCCGACGGCTCCGCGTCTCCTCGGCCTTGCGCTCGGTGATGTCCTCGGCGGTGATGATCGTCCCGCGCACGCTCTTGCTCCTGACGAGCGGGAAGACGCTGACGGCCACGTACCGCGTCGACGCGGAGAGCTCGAGGGCGAACTCCTTGGCCGTCGGCCCCTCCTCTCCTTCAATCGCGGCGCGTACGAACCGGGCGACGTCGTCGTCGGTAAGGCAGTCCCAGGCGGGGCGATCCTGCACGTCGTGCACGTCGAGCGGCAGGATGCGCGCGGCGGCCTTATTGCTCTGCACGATGACGTGGAAGGAGTCGCAGATCACCACCCCGACGCTGAAGGAGTCGAGGACCGCGTCGAGGACTTCGTACTCCTCCGTGACCAGGGTAAGGAGGCTCTGGAGCTGGTCCTGGTTCATCTTTGAGGACTTACCGATGGCGCGCCGGATGAACTCCCTCATGCCGCCTCCGTTATACGGCCTCGCGCATGCGATCCGCGAGGGACTCGAGGGCCGACGTCGGCGAGATGTTATACACCGACACCGCGTCGACCGCGTCCCGGGCCGCCTTGGTCCAGGAGGAGAGCACGGCCGTCTCGCGCGCGTCCGTGGAGCCCGAGCGGAGCGCGTCGCGAAGCACGCGGAGGACCGATGCGACGAAAAGGCGGTAGATGGCGCGCGGCTGGCACTTGGCGAGCTGGGCGACGAGCTCGCCGGCCTCCGGCGGGCCAAGGCGAGACGCTGCATCTCCCCCGGGAAGGGCGGCGAAGCGCGCGTCGAGGGCTGCCCGCGTGGCGGGAAGCGGGCGACGCCCTTCGTCGATTGAGCGCGCGAGGACCCCGCCGAGGAATCGCGCGCCCGCAAGGGCGATCGCGTCGGGCGGCACGGGAAGGAAGCGGTTAAAGTACGACGAGAGGCTCTCGCCCGTCGCAGCCCGGTCGTGGAAGACCCGCTCGACGACCTCGGACTCCTCGGTCTCGGAACGGTCAACAAAGGCGTAGGTACGCACCCGCGAGAGGATCGTCGGGAGCACGGCGCCTCGGCGCGCGGTGGTAAGGACGAACACGGCGTTCGAGGGCGGCTCCTCCAGAGTCTTGAGGAAGGCGTTTCGCGCGCCCTCCTGCATGCGGTCCGCGTTCTCGACGACGAGGACTTTCTTTTTGCCGGCGGGAGAGAGCCACGCCCACGAGGAGGCGGCGCGCACCTGCGCGACCGGGAGCGAGTCGTAAAGGAATTCGGCCTCGAGTTTCTCGGCGAGGAGGACGAGGGATCCGATCGCCTTCTCCGCCTTCGACGCGTCCGACCACGGGTCGCGCGAGGGGTCGAGCTCCTCGATACCTTCCTCGATGTCGGCGATCAGCGGCGCCGCCTTGGACAGCCGCTGGTCTGATTCGTCCGCGAGCTGCGGCGAGAAGCGCAAGGTCAGCTTCCGCACCGACCTGATGAAGAGGTATTGCGCCGCCTTCGATCGGGCGCGCGCGAAGGCGGCTGCGGCAGCGCGTACCTCGAGGGCGCAGTCCCGCGGCCCGACGACGAGAAGGTCGGGATGCGCGAGCTCCTTGTGCTTTCGGCATGACGGGCATTGGCAACCCCATGGGGCCATCGACGCCGCCGGGGATCCGACCGTTCCTGCATGGCGAGGGGCCTCGCAGGAAAGAGCCCGGGCGATCTCCAGGGCGGCCGTCAGCTTTCCGGAGGCGGGCGAACCGGAAAGGAGAATCGAGGGAGGCAGCCTGCCCCTGGCGATATCGTCGGCGAGAAGGCTCTTGGCGTTTTGGGCGATCAGGTTCTCGAACATCTATGGTGCCTCACTGCGTTTCGATGACGGATCGGAGATATTCGGTGCCGCCTGAGAGGAACGGATCGAGGGCCCGCACGAACACGCTCCTGTCGGTCATGGACGAGAGGTCGAGCCACGTTTGTCCCTTGATAGCGATCAATATGACGACGGCCGCGAGGAAACCCTCGGCGAGGCCGAGGAAGAATCCCATCGCGCGATCGAGGTTAGTCATGCTTTCACCCTCGAACGCGTTGCCCGCGAGGTTCTGGACGATCTTGGCGGCTAGATAGACCACGATGAAAATCAAAAGGAAGGCGACTATCTCCGGAAATGGCTTTTCCCCGGCTATGCGCGAGACATATGGCGCGATCCCCCGATAAAAAACGACGGCGACGGCGACCCCGGCGATCACGGCGACCTTCGAGAAAAACTCGGCGACGAAGCCGACGATCGCGGTTCGCGCGGCGAAAAAGAGGATCACGAGCGCGATGACGATGTCGATCGGCGTAACGCTCACTGGCAGCCCCCCGCGCGGCTAAGCACGATTTCGGCAACCCGCTCTGCGGCGCGGCCCGAGCCAAGCTCGCGGGCGGCCGCGGCCATGCGGCCGAGGCGCTCA
>JAKPSR010000164.1 GCA_029571425.1 Spirochaetota bacterium
GGGATGAGCCAGCGCGGCGGCGGGGTGCAGGCGCACCTCCGCATCTCCGACAAGCCGATCAGCTCGGACCTCGTCCCCTCGGGCGGGGCCGACATGATCCTCGCCATGGAGCCGGTCGAGAGCCTTCGGTACCTCGCGTACCTGAAGCCCGACGGGATACTGGTGACGGCGGCCGAGGCCTTCGTGAACATACCGGATTACCCCGACCTCGAGTCCGTGCACGCCGAGATCCGCAAACTCCCGCGTCACCGGATCGTCCCCGCCGAGGCCCTCGCGAAGGAGGCCGGGAACGCGAAGTCGGAGAACATGGTGCTCATCGGCGCGGCGCTCTCGTCGCTTCCGCTGAGCGAGGGCTCCCTCGCGTGGAGCGTCAGGGATACCTTCGAGCGGAAGGACCCGCGCCTCGTCGAGGTGAACATGAAGGCCCTGGCCCTCGGCGAGCGGGCCGAGTAGCCGGCGGGCGAAAAGAAAGAAGGACAGCATGGCTGAAAGAGAGATACCGTTTAGGGATAGGGCGATCGAGACGGCGAGCCGGGCCGAGATCGAGCGCGTGCAGCTCGCCGGCCTCAAGAGGCAGATCGCGCAGGCGCTGAAAACCGATTTCTACCGAGGGCGCCTCGCCTCGGCCGGGATATCGTCTCCGGACGACATCCGCACGCTCGCGGACATCCGCAAGCTCCCCTTCACGACGAAGGGCGACCTCCGCGAAGCCTATCCCTTCGGCCTTCTCGCGGTCCCGAAGGAAGAGGTGGTCCGCGTGCACGCCTCGAGCGGGACGACGGGCACCCCGACGGTCATCTACCTGACCCAGCGCGACCTCGACGTCGCGAGCGACACGATGGCGCGGTCCCTCGCCGCGGCCGGCGGCACCCGGCACGACGTCGTCCAGAACATGATGACCTACGGCCTTTTTACCGGCGGGCTCTGCTTCCACTACGGGGCCGAGCTCCTCGGCGCGATGGTCATACCGACGAGCTCGGGGAACACGCTTCGCCAGCTCAAGTTCATGAAGGACTTCGGGACCACCATGATCCACGCGACCCCGAGCTACCTGCTCCACCTCCACGCCGCGATCGAGGAGGAGGGATACCGCCGCGAGGACCTTAAGCTCCGCATGGCGATCACCGGGGCCGAGCCGCACTCCGAGGAGCTGAGGCAAAAGATACAGGATAAGCTCGGGATCGAGGTGTACAACTGCTACGGAATGAGCGAGCTCAACGGCCCGGGCGTCGCTTTCGAGTGCGTCTTCCGAAAGGGGATGCACGTCTGGGAGGATCGCTACATCTTCGAGCTCCTCAACCCGGAGACTTTCGAGCCGGTGCCGGAGGGGGAAACCGGCGAGCTCGTCGTCACCATCCTCTGCCGCGACGCGATGCCCCTGATTCGGTACCGCACCCGCGACCTTACCCGATTCATCCCGGAACCATGCCCCTGCGGTCGCACGCACCGCCGCATCGCCCGCTTCACCGGACGCACGGACGACATGCTGATCATCAACGGGGTCAACGTCTTCCCGAGCCAGATCGAGGAGGTCCTCCTCAAGGCGAAGGGGGTCGGGGCGAACTATTTCATCATCGTGGAGAAGGAAGGGGTTCTCGATAAACTGACGGTCCAGGTGGAGATTACCCCGGAGACCTTCGCCGACGACGCCCGGGTCATCAACGCGCTCCGCGACCGGCTCAAGAGCGAGATGTCCGCCCTCATCACGATCAACCCGATCGTCGAGATTAAGCAGCCGGGAAGCCTCCCCGTCTCCGAAGGGAAGGCGAAGCGCGTCGACGACCGAAGGCCGAAGGACTAAAAGGCGGCCGGGCGGGGGCCTCTCCCGCTCGGCGGTTCCTCTTTCCCGTTTTTCCTGGCGCGCTCGCGCGTTTCGGTGTATAATGCGCGTATCATGATTTGGAATCCCGAACACGAGTGCATGGCCCCCGCGGCCCTCAGGACCCTACAGTTCGCCCGGCTCAAAAACTTGGTCGAGCGCGTGTACACGAACGTCCCTTTTTACCGCAAAAAGCTTGAGTCCGCCGGGATCTCCCCCGCAGACATCAAGACCCTCGACGACATCGCCAAGCTTCCCTTCACCTCGAAGGACGACCTTCGCGAGACGTATCCCTACGGGCTTCTCGCGGTCCCGCAGGCCGATATCGTCGAGATCCACATGTCGAGCGGCACGACCGGCATCCCGGTCGTCGACGCCTACACCAAGCGCGACATGGACGACTGGGCCGAAGGCATGGCTCGGACCCTTTCCGGCGCCGGCGCGACGCGGAACGACGTCGTTCAGAACGCCTACGGGTACGGGCTCTTTACCGGCGGTCTCGGTGCCCACTATGGGGCGATGCGGATCGGCGCCACGATCATCCCGATCTCGTCGGGGAATACGCAAAAGCAGCTCATGCTGATGCGCGACTTCAAGTCGACGATCTTCACCTGCACCCCATCCTACGCCCTCTATATGGCCGAGCAGGCCGCCGAGATGGGCATCGACCCGCGCTCCCTTGGCCTTCGCGCCGGCTGCTTCGGCGCCGAGCCCTGGAGCGAGAACATGCGGAAGGAAATCGAGAAGGCGTGGGGGATTAAGGCCTACGACATCTACGGGCTCACCGAG
>JAKPSR010000218.1 GCA_029571425.1 Spirochaetota bacterium
GTTTGAACGAGGGTTTTCTTGCCCTATCGCCCCTCGGTAAGCACGCGCGCCTTTTCGGCGGTCGCCTGCCGAATCGCGGCTTCCCCGCGGGGATAGGCTTCCGCGATGGCGTCGACGAACACCGAACCCGCGACGACGGCGTGAACGTGAGGGGCGAGGATGGCCGCCTGGGCGCCGCCCCTGATCCCAAATCCCCCGAGGACCTTCGAGCCGCCCGACCCGACGGCCGTAATGAAGTCGATGGTCGAGCCGTCGACGGCGGTCTCCTTTCCGGTGATCCCGGCGCGAAGGGCCGCGTAGACGTAGGGTCGACCAAGGGCGGCGAGGGCCTCGATGCGCCCTTTCGGCATCGAGGGCGCCGCGACCGGGACGGAGGAAAGCCCGCGCGCGCGGCACGCGGCCTCGAGACCCTCGTCGGCGTCGAACGGGAGGTCAGGCACGATCAGGGCCGATATCCCCGCATCCGCCGCCCGCTCGGCGAAGGAGTCGACGCCGGAGCGATAGACAAGGTTCGCGTAACTCATCGCGAAGACCGGGATGCCGGGGAATTCGCTACGAAGCCATTGGGCGAACGCGAAGCCGTCCGCGACGCGAAACCCGCGCGCGAGCGTCTCCGCGCATGCGGTCTGGATCGCCTTTCCGTCGGCGCTCGGGTCGCTGAAGGGAAACTGAACCTCGAAGTACGAAACGCCGCCGTCCGCGAGCCCACGAGCGGCGGCGCGCGCCGCGCCATCGTCAGGATACCCCGCGACCAGGTGCGCCATTACCGTTATTTTCCCGCTCATCGATCGCCTCCGTACGCGTGAACCTCGCCGCCCGACTCGAGCCGCGCGAGCTCGTCCCGAAGGAAGGCCTTCCATTCCTCCGGCCTGAAAACGGGCGAGGTGATGAATATATCCTTGTCGCCGCGGCCCGACATGTTGACGATGATCGCCTTTCCTCGCGGCGTCTCGCGCGCGACCCGAAGCGCGGCGGCCCCGGCGTGCGCGCTCTCGAGGGCGAAGAGGACTCCCTCGTGGCGCGCGAAGAACTTGACGGCGTCGAGGGCGTCCGCGTCGGTCACGCTCGTGAACTCTATCCGCCCGGACTCCCCGAGGGATGCGAGCTCGGGCCCGATCCCCGGGTAGTCGAGGCCGGCCGATATCGATCTCGTCTCGGCGACCTGCCCGTCCTCGTCGACGAGGAAGCGGCTCTTGTAGCCGTGGATGATCCCATCGCTCGCCGCGGGCCCAGACATCCTGACAGCGTTCTCGCCACGTCCCGGGCCGATCCCGCCAGCCTCGGCGCCGATAAGGCGCGGCGAGGGAAGGCCGATGAAAGGCGAGAAAAAGCCGATCGCGTTCGAGCCGCCGCCGACGCAGGCGACGAGGGCGGCAACGTCGAGCCCTCGCCGCGCGGTCTCGTCCCGCGTCTCCGCGCCGATCACCGACTGAAACTCGCGCACGAGGTCGGGGAACGGGGCGGGACCGAGGGCCGAGCCGATTAGGTAATGGGTGTCCGCGAAGCTCGCGGCCCAATCGCGCATCGCCTCGTTGATCGCGTCCTTCAAAGTCCGCGAGCCGGACTCAACCGGGACGACCCGAGCGCCGTAAAGCTCCATCGCGGCGACGTTCGGCTGCTGCCGCCTGACGTCGACGGCGCCCATGTAGACGACGCA
>JAKPSR010000245.1 GCA_029571425.1 Spirochaetota bacterium
CGAGCCGCCGTGGCCGCCCGCCAAGCTATTCGCCGAGGCCGGCGACGGCTCGGTGACCCTCCGATGGAAAGCGTCCGTCGATTTCGACGCGAAGGGGTATTTGGTGTATTACGGCGAGCGGCCGGGCGAGTACCTCGCGGCCGGGTCGCCGATCGACGCGGGGAATGCCCTGGAGTTCGTCGTTACCGGCCTGCGAAACGGCAGGATATATTATTTCGCGGTCGCCGCCTACGACGCGGCGGGCCCTCAGCTTCCCGGGGAGGTTTCCCGGGAGGCGCACGCGCGTCCGATCAAGGGCCGGGAGTGATGGATGTCTGAACCAACCGATGTTGCCCTCGAGCGCGCGCAGTCCGCGCTCGTCGCCCGCGATTTCGCGTACGCGGAAAAACTACTCGTCGGGAACCTCGCGAAGGATCCCGCCTCGACCGAGGCGCTCTCCCTGCTCGGCACGGTCTATCTTCGCGCCGAGCGGTACGAGGACGCCCTTGGCGTCTACCGCAAGCTCCACACGGTCGACCGCGGCAACGTCGACGCCCTCAATAACCTCGGCGTCATCTACCGCCGGCTCGGTCGATTCGAGGAGTCGATCGCCGCGCTGACCGAGGCGAAGAAGACGGGAAAGGATTTCGAGACAGTCCTCTATAATCTCGGGAACACGTACAAGCAGATGGGTAAGTACTCCGAGGCGGCCCTTTGCTTCTCCGACGTCATCGAGAAGAAGCCGGACGACGTGCTCGCGTACAACCACCTCGGGAGCATCCACGCCCTGAGCGGGAAGCACGACCTCGCCCTCTCCGCGTATCGCCGCGGGCTCCAGATCGACCCGAACCACCCGATCATCCATTACAACATGGCCCATAGTTACGAGACGCTCGGGCGCCCGGCCGAGGCGATCGTGGCGTACACCGCGGCGCTGAAGACGAAGCCGGGTTGGCTCGACGCCCTTCGCGACCTCGCCGCGCTCTACGTCCGCTCGAAGGACGAGGTGAACGCGGTCGCGACCCTGCGCCGGGTCCTCGCCGTCGACAAGAAGGACGTTCGCGCCCTCACCGAGATGGGAAACATCGCGGCCTCGCGCGGCCGCGAGGACGAAGCCCTCTCCTGGTACCGAAGCGCCATCGCCGCCGATCCCGGCGACGTGCAGGCGGTCCTCAGCCTCGAGCAGGTATACGAGCGGCGCGGGGACTTCGACGGCGCGCTCGAGGAACTCGGCGCGCTCGAGCGGGCACATCCCGACGACGTCGACGTCCTCCTGCGCCTCGCCCGGCTCCACGTGCGCACCCAGCGGTACCCGGAGGCGAAGCAGCGGTTTAAGCGGCTTAGGCAGGTCGCGCCGGACAACGTGCAGGCGCTCCGAATGGAGGGGCGGATGTACGCGCAGATGGGCGAGAACGCCCTCGCCGAGAAGTGCTTCGCGCGCATCCTGGAAATCGACCCGGCCGAGGTGGACTTCAAGATCGACCTCGCCGAGCAGCTGACCCAGTCGCGGAAATACTCTGAGGCCGAGGCGCAGTACCTCTCTTACCTGAACGAGCGTCCCCGCGACGTTCCCGCCAGGCTGGCGCTTGGGCACCTATACGAGAACATGAACCGGCCCGAGAAGGCCCTCGAGGAATACCGCCGAGTCCTCGCGGTCGAGCCCGAGAACGTCGAGGCGCTTGGGGCGATCTCGGTGGTGTACCAGCGGAGCGGCCGGAGCGCGGACGCGGTTCGCCTCGCCGACGAGATCATCAACATGCAGGGCGCGCGCGCGACCGTCGACGACCTGAACGGGCTCACCGATTCCCTCGACCTGTACGAGCAGGCCGTGCGGCAATATGGGTCGAAGAACCCGGAGGCGATGAACAAGAACCTCAACCTCCTGCGCTCGCGAAAGATCGACGAGGAGGGCGACTCCCTCGCCGCCGCCGCGCCGACGTCGTCCCCGAGCTTTACCCCCATCGACGAGGAAAGCGACTCGATGGCCCTGCTCGAGTCGGACGAGGTAGTGCCCGACGACGAGCTTCCCTTCGACGAGCTCGTCGCCGAGGACGAGGACTTGGGCGAGCCGACCCTCGACGATACCTTCCAAAACCTCGTTGACTTCGAGGAGCCGATGGACGCCCTCGACTCTCCCGGCGGGCAGGGCGGATTCTCGCCCCTGCAGGAAGAGGACGAGATCATAGACCAAACCCCGTTCACCGACGCCTCGTCTCCCGTGGACGACGAGGCGATCCAGCTCGCGGAGGAGGCTGAGGAGCTTCCCCCGTCCCGGCCCAAATCCCCCGCGCGCGACGCCGACGGCGACTATCCACCCCAGCGACCCCGGAACGAGGAGCCGCGAGCGGCCGACGAGGACTCTTCGGACTCGTTCGGCGGCGAGCCTACGGGCGGCGGCGACGCCGATCTCGGATGGGACGACGAGATCGTTCCCGAGCGTGCGAACGAACCCGAGATCCCGCTCCCGCAGCGACCGGGCCCGGAGGGCGCCGCCCCGCGCGACGCGAGACAGTCGCCCCGATACGACTATCCCTCATCCCCGTATCCGCCGTCGTACCCGCCGCCCGGCTGCCCGGCGATGCCAAACTACCCGCGGCAAGACCAGCAGGCGATGGGCGCTCCCGCCGAGCCGGCGAAACCCGAATACGAATCCTCAGTGATGGAAGACCTTGAGCTTTCGCAGCCGGACATCTCCGCCCTCCTCGACGACGGATTCGAGGACGCGCTCCCGATCGGCGAGTCGGCGCCGGAGGAGGCGTTCCCGGAGGACGTGTCCCTTGAGGAAGTCCCCGAATTAGAGACTCCCGAGCTCGCGACGCCCGACGCAGAGGTCCCCGCGGCGGAAACCCTCGCGGAGGAAGCCCATCCCGACGAGGCGCGATCGCCCAGCCGCGGCTCGCGCACCCTGGGCTCGCCCGAATTCGAGGAGGCCCTCGAGGCGACCGAGTCCGAGGACATGCTCGGGCTTTTCAAGTGCCTGAAGCGCATGACCTTCTGCTTGCCCGAGCGCGAGCTGTCTTCTTTCCTCTTGAGCGATGAGCGAATTCAGATGGAGTACGTGATCGATAGGCTGTCGGGGAAGACGGGACTGAAGAACGACGCGCGCGTGCGCGCGATCCGGGCGGCCCTTTCGCGGGAGGGCAAGGGCGCGAATCGCCTCGCCCCCGCCGGCGTGGAGCAGACCCTCGATTACCTCAGGCGCGTCGTGGCCCGGCTTCCCGACCAGGGATTCGCCGTCGCCTTTCGGCATAAGCTCGATCGCATCATCGACGGGATCGGCAAGACGCGCGAGGCCGAGCCGCCGGCCGGGCTATAGGCGAATGACGCGGGAATTGGTGAGCGTCCGGTTCCCCGTTTCCGTTATCAATACGTCGTTCTCGAGCCGGCACCCGCCGTGCTTCGGGTCGTAGAGCCCGGGTTCGAGCGTGACGACCATCCCGGGCGCGTACACCCACTCGTTATCGTCGCGGTTCCTGATGGCCGGGCCTTCGTGGGCCTCGAGACCGATCCCGTGCCCAAGCGCGTGGGGCATCGAGCGGTTCGCCTTGCGGAAGAGCGCGTCGACGGCGAGGCTCGCCTCGCGCGTCGCGACGCCGGGACGGTACAGGGCGAGCGCGGCCTTGTAGGCTTTCTCGACGAGCGCGATCTGCCTTTCCTGCGCCTTCGTCAATTCCCCCGCCGCGACTGTCAGGGTGACGTCGCTCGTGTATCCCGCGTATTTCACGCCGAAGTCGAGGATCGAAAGGCCCGCGCCGGCGAAAGGCCCGCCCGTGTAAGGGGGGACCGCGTGGATGCCGAAGCTTCGCGTCGGGCCGGCGGCGATGGTCTCGAAACCGGTGCCGTCCGCCCCGGCGAGCCGGGCTTCCCGGTCGATCAGGGCGGCCACGTCGACCTCCGTCTTTATCTTTCCCGACCTGATGTTTCGCTCGATGAGGTCGATGATCCCGTCGGTGATGGCGCACGCCTTTTCGATTAGCGCGATCTCGTCGCCGTCTTTGACGGAACGCATCCGCTCGATCTCGGCGTTGATCCCCCCGTCGCGGCAGACGACGTCGTAGTCGAAAAGGGCCTCGACGTAGCGGAGGAAAAGGGGATAAGGGGTGATCGCCGGTATCTCGATGCGAGATCGCGGGGGGACGCCCACGCGGGCGGCGAGCTCGCGCACGGCGGTAACCGGGTGCCGGCCGAATTCGGTGTAGGGGGCGATGATGTCGACCTGCGCCGTCATCTCGGCGAGGTGCTCGTCCCAGGGGCAGAGCACGCAATGCCCGGTGATCGTCAGGATGAGCAGGGCGTCTCCGGGATGTCCCGAGAGGTATCTGATGGCCGGATCGCGGCGGCCCTCGGTGTCCTCGAGGACGACGACGGCGACGCTGTTACGCGCCATCCACGTATACAGCTCGGCACGGCGCTTCAGGTAGGTGTCCATAGGAAGGCAGTATACCCCATGAGCTTTGACAGGGTAAAGTAAATAGGCTATCATGTCACGTCGAACGCCAGGACCTCGTCCCGGCCGATACAGACGAACCGAGGTTTTACATGTCCCTTTCGTCGCGCAAAAAAGCGCTGTACGCCTTCGGCCAGTTCGGTCTTTCCCTGTGCGCGTTCGGTGTCGGAAAGCTCTTTACCGCCTTTTATATAAGCCCGGAGGCCGGGCGCGTGTCCCCGTTCCCGGCTTTCCTATACCAAGGTTACGTTTCCGGTTTCTTCACCGTCGCCGGCCTTATCCTGGCCCTTGGGCGCATCGTCGACGCGGCCTCCGTCCTGTGGGCGGCGTCCGCCTCCGACCGCGGGCGCTTCCGCCGCGGCCGACGGACCGGCGCGATGTCTCTCGCCGCGTTACCCCTCGCCGTGCTTTCCGTGCTCGTCTTCGTTCCCCCGACGGGAAGCGCGTACGCGCTCAACTCGGTTTGGGTGATCGCGACGGTCGTCTTGTTCTACGTCTCGCTCGCGTTCTACGAAATGCCCTACGTCGCCCTGATCGCCGAGCTCGGAAAGAGCCAGCGCCAACGCCTCGCGTACTCGGCGAGCCTCGCCGCCTGCTCGGCCCTGGCCGCGATCCTCGGGAACCGGGTCTACGTCCTGATGGACGTCTTGATCAGCGAGTGGGGGATGTCGAACGTCGCGGCGTTCCGCGCGGTACTCGCGTTTTTCGCGCTCGCCGGTCTTTCGGGGATGGTTATTCCGCTGATCCTGGTGCGCGAGCGCGAGACATGCCCGGCATCGCCGGTCGAGGATACCCTCTCTGCATCATTAGGCGCCGTCATCTCGGACCGCAGTTATCGACCGGTGCTGCTCGCCGACGCGATGCATTGGCTCGCCGTCTCCATCCTCGTCGCCGGGACCACGCCTTACATGACCCGGCTCCTTCGGATTTCGGCCGAGCGCGTCCCCTCGCTGATGACCGTCGGTTTCCTCTGCTCGATCGCCCTCTCGGTGCCGATCTACGCCGCCGCGCGCCGGTTCGGGATGCGCCGCGTCCTTCTCGCCGCGTTCGTCGCCCTCGCCGCGGTCCTGTCCCTTTCCGTCTACGCCGGGCGCTATCCCATTTCCAAGGACGCGCAGGCACTCGCGATCACGGTCCTCGTATCGCTGCCGTTAACCGCCTTCGCCGTCGTGCCGAACGCCATCCTCGCCGACCTCGTCGTCGCGACGGAGCGAAAGACGGGGGTTCAGCGCGGGGCGATGTACTTCGCCGTACGTTCCCTCGTCTCGAAGTTCGCCCAGATGGCGGTCGCCCTCCTCTTTCCGATGGTCAGCATGATCGGCACGCGCGACTACCTCGACCCCGGAAGGCTCGGGCTTCGCTTTACCCTCGTATACGCGATCGGGTTCCTCGGCATGGGCTTCCTGTTCATGCTTGGCTATCGCGAGAAGGAGATCTCGGCCGTCGTGTGCGACAAGGTCGAGGACGGCCCGAGGGGATAACCGCTTCCATTACCGATTGATCGATTCTCAAGAAAAAGCGCGCTCACAGCTCGGCGTCGCGCGACGTCAAACGTCGGCTCGACGTTGACCGCCCTGCGCTATTCCCCGTCCCGGGACGAAAGCTTTCGCCTGATCGCCTGGGCGAAGCCCATGGCGAGTTCGTCGCGGGTAAGCGCGAGCAGGGATATCCCGGCCGCCGCGAACACGGCGAG
>JAKPSR010000261.1 GCA_029571425.1 Spirochaetota bacterium
CCCGTTCGAGAAGCCCCATACGGCCCCCTCGCGCGGGAAGTCCGCGGTCGCGTCGTGCCACCGCCTAATCCTGCGGGCGACCTCGCGCAGGGTTTCGGGTGACCATACCCAATCGGGCATCTCGTGCGGCACCTCTCCCTCGATGAAGGAAACGACCTCCCACCCGGCGTCGAGAGAGATCGGCTCTGGGACCCAATCGATGCCGCGATCGCGCGCGTGTCGAAGCAAGCGATGTACCGTGGCGCTCGACTCGCGCGCCGCGCGCCGCACTTGGTTTCCGCTGCGCACGGGCGCGTTCATCGCCCCGCCCGAAAGGACGGTCTCTGCGTTCTCGTTAATGGGCATACATCTCATTCTATATCATTAAAGGTGTATAGGCGCAACCCGCTCATACTCAAGCCCAACGGAAATGACCCGGCACGCGATCCCGGACTCCATCCGCGGCCAAGTCTCGAGGAACACCTGCTCATCTTCCCGAAGCGGGACAATCTCGATGGTATACTCGTGCGCGAACCCCTTGCCGAAGCGCTTGAGCCCTATCTCCCAGACGTGGCCGGCGCCGAGGCAAAAGTCGTCCGCGATTAGGACACCGCCCTCGTGGATACTGGCGGTGTAGCCTTCCCAGGCTATACGCAGGAAGCAATCGTCCGCGTCCCACGACGGGACCGAGATTCTCCATGTCGTGTCGCCAATTTGCGAAATGAGTCCTTGGGCATCGTCGACGAGACCACCTTCACGCGTAACGGCAAAGGCCAAGCCGCCTTCCTCAAAGACGCAGCCCGCATTGATTACCAACTGACCGCCTGCGACCCAGGCGTTCCGAGCCTCTTCGCGCGTCAACGTCCGTATCTCCGCGTCGGTCGGCCACTCGCCACCCTCGAATTGATAAAGGGCGGCGACGTTCCCCGCCTCGAGAAACGCTTCGGCCTGGCGACTCGCGGCGTAGAAAATATATAGCGGATTACTGCCAGACAGCACACATAGCGGCGTCGCGAGCGACGTCATCAGCAGGGCGTTCCCGACTCGCATGTTGAAGGGCAGGAAAAAGTATTCCCCGTCTTCGACGGTCAGTTCGGGAAACGCCGGGCCTTCGGGGATCGGCGCGACGAGAGAAACGCCCTGATGTCTCGCTTGCCGCCGGCGCCGCTGGTAATTATTGATAAAAAGAAAACCGGACGAGCCGTCGTGCCGCCAGGAGTGGCGGAGAATATCGGCGTCGGTCGCGCGCGTCGGGTTTTCGTCGGGAATGTACGCGCCCATGCGGCAAAGCGCCGGGCCGAAGCTATACGCGAAAAAGGCGAAGAGCTTTATCTCCCGCGCGGTATCGGAAACCTGCCCGTATTCTCGGATGGGCGCACGGAAATCATAGGAAAGGACTGGCAGATCGTTAATCGATCCCGTCGCGCGAGACTCCTGCAAGGTCGTAAGTTTACCCTTCGGGTTGGTACCGCCGTGGTACATATAGTAGCCGAGGAGATTCACCCCGCTCCCGAGTTTCGCCAGCGTCATGGCGCCGATGTCCTCGGCCGTCGCGACCGGGCGTCGATGCGCCGTTACCTGCAAGCCGCCGCCGAGCTCGGCGGTTAGGTACGGGAACCGGGCTATATCGAATGTAATCCCGAAGCCAAAGCCAAAATCGCTCCCAATGTTATGGTCGTTTCTCTCGTGTGTGAAGAGGTAATTACCGCTCGGCTCGATTTCGGTAAGTCGTTGGTCCCACGGAGCCTCGCAGTATCCGCCCATGACGGGTAAAAGGCCGCCAGTTACCGCGCCGCCCCAACCGGTCGCCGTCCAGAACGGCGCGTCAAAACCCGCCTCGCGCGCGATCGCGACCAGCGTCTTCATGTGAGCCTCTCCGTCGGGGCCAGTCATGCCGCCGCAATGTCCGTACTCGTTTTCGATCTGCACGCCGATGATGGGGCCGCCATCCTTATGGAAAAGCCCGGAAACCTCTTGAGCTACCCGCCGATAGTAGCGGCGCACCTGCTCAAGGTAAGAGGGATCGTTGGTTCGACACGAGAATCCCTTCGACAGGAGCCAATCGGGGAACCCCCCGTTGCGCACCTCCGCATGCGACCAGGGCCCAATGCGTATAAAGAACTCGAGCCCGCATTCCCCGACCGTCTCGACGAATTTCCGCAAATCACGACACCCGGAGAAGTCGTAGGCTCCCTCGATCTCTTCGTGATGGATCCAGATTACGTAAGACGAGACGACGTCGACGCCGAGCGCCCGCATCTTCAGCAGGGACTCACGCCAATACGCCTCCGGATACCGCGAGTAGTGCATCTCGCCCATGATAGGGAACCACGGCTGCCCGTCCCGTGCAAGGTATTTCTCTGTAAATCCATAGCTGCGCATAATCCTTTACCTCGCCTTCGTGCGTGCTTACTCTTCTACGGGCGCGAGGATAAAGTCGTCAAGGGAGCCCCACCCGTTCGCGTCGCATGAGACGTATGCCCCGATCGTTACTGTCCCGTCGGAAACCTTAATGCGCGCGATCGTAGGCTCCCTGAAATTCCGCCAACCGTCGACGCTCATGGGTTGGCGCAGCTCCTCGCCGCCTGACCGCGCGTAAATATACATATCCTGCCTACCCGCGTCGCCGCCATGTATGGCGACCGAGAGCTTGTATACCCCCGGTCGCAAACCGGTTACCGTCTGCTCGACTCGAAATGCGATCTTCTGCTTCGACCAAAAATGAAGCGAGCGCGAGCCCGTCTTCGCGTCCGCCTTTTTTTCCTGCACGGCGAGTTCCGTCGGCTGCGTCCCGTCGGCGACGATGCGCCACATCGAGATGTCGCCGTCCTCAAAGCTCGAGTTCTCGACGTAGTTCTGCTCTACCGCGTACACCCGGGCGAACGCCCTCACTGCCCGGTCGCCCGAGTCGACGACGCCGTAAAGCGCGTATTCGCCTACGCCCTGCGCGCCGATCCTGTCCAGGGGAACGCGCTCGCCGCGGCGTTCTTTCGGCGCGACCGTCTCGGCCGAGGAGTCCCACCGAATCGGCAGGCTCTCTCGCGATCCGTCGTTCATGATGACCTCTACCGAAGAAGGCAAGTTGATCGCGTCTCCAAGCCTGACGCGAACCGTCTGCTCCTCGGCGGAATCGGCCCGACGGGACGTCGTCGCACCCGTCCGCACGAGCTTCCATACGTCGAGGGAGTCGAGGGGGACGCCGTCGAACGAGAATAGCGCCTGATTGTCCCATCCGGTGCCGCCAAAGTAGACTCCTGCGTCCTTCTCGTCGTATTCCGAGGCAGCCCGCGTTGCCCATCCCGAGCCCCACCGCTCCCAAAGGCTCTCGCGCTCTTCCCGCGTGGCTCCTGGGACCGGAATCCACGCGGGCTCCCAGTAGTACACCCCCATTCCCGCGTCGCCAACAGCGGCGACTGCCGCGATGCAAGCGCGAATCGCGTCAGCTTGTCCTTGAACAGTTACCGGCCATTGGCGGGAAAAAACTGAATCGCGCGAGATCGTGTTTGGGAAGCCATCGCCGTCTTCGTAGGTGTGGGCATAAGAGACCTCCGCGCACAGAACCCTCTTTCCTGAGATTCGCGCGGCATCTTTCAGTGCCCGCGTGAAATCCTCCGGCGTGCCGTGCCAGTACGGATACCATGATGAGGCGAAGACGTCATAATCGACCTTCTGCGCGTTCAGTATCCGGGCAAAGCGCTCGTAGGATCCCGCCTTCTCTGGATTGGTGAAATGGATCGCGACGTCGATATGGCGGCCTGCCTTCCTGGACGCGTCGCGCACCGCGCGGCTTCCGGCCCGCAAAAGCGCGCCGATGGCGTTCCAGTTCGTCTCTCCGCACATCGCGGTGACCGTCTCGTTACCGAGCTGCACCATTCTCACGTCAACCCCCGCGTCGAGCGCGCGCTCGATAGCCTCGCGCGTGTACGCGTACAGGGCATTCGCCTTGTCCTCAAGAGGAAGACCCTCCCAGGCAAGAGGCGCCCGCTGTTTCCCCGGATCGGCCCAGAAATCAGAATAATGGAAATCAAGATACACCCAAAGGCCGCGCAACGTCGCCCGCTTGCCGATCTCTATAGCGCGGTCGATGTCGCAGTTGCCGCCGCCATACCCGACGCCGGATTTCGAGAAGGGCCGGTTCCACACGCGAACCCGTATGGAATTGACGCCTCCCTCCGCAAGCGTTTGAAAAATGTCCTGAGGAACGCGATCGCGGTTTTTGAAGATCACCCCGCTCCTCTCAAGCGAGAGGACGCTCGATACGTCCGCGCCCATGACGAAACCGGGGGGCAGTCCGTCGACCTTCGCGATGAAGAGCCCGTGGTCTGAACGCGTATCCGGCGCGGGGCCTTCCGCGTGGGCGGCGGCTCCTGCAACGAGAGCGAGCATCGCTATCAGCGCGAGCGCGTGGAGTTCTTTTTGCACAGGGCCTTTCGAAATTCGGCTCATTCCTTCACCGCCGACGTTCCAAAGCTCGTGATCATGGTCCGTTGCGTGACTATGAAGAAGACAATGAAGGGGATGGCGACCAGTATCGATCCGGCGGCGAAGGTCGTGAACTCGTTTTTCTTGTCGGTAACGAAGCTGAAGAGACCGAGCGCCAGGGTCTGCTTATCTACGGACCGGAGCACCATCTTCGGAAAGATATAGTCCATCCATGGCGCGGTAAAGCTGACGATGGCAAGGAAGGTGATGATCGGCCGCGCTACGGGCAGTATTATCGTCGTGTATATCCGGAAGTGGCTCGCGCCGTCGATCCTCGCCGCCTCGTCAAGGCTCTTTGACACGGTATCCATATAGTTCTTCACGAGCCAGGTGTTGTACGGCACGTTCCCGGCGACGTACACCAGCACGAGCCCCCACAGGGTAT
>JAKPSR010000264.1 GCA_029571425.1 Spirochaetota bacterium
ACCGTTCGACCGCGTCGAGTCGGGCGAGACCTGCGTCTTCACGAGCGGTGTAAGGCCCGAGGGGACCTTCTCATTCGAGTTTTCCTCCGACGCGGACGCGCGCCTCAGCGTGACGGCCCGCGTGTGGTCGCGGCTCAATCCCTGGGGAATCACCCTGCGGGGGACGTCCGTGCGCCCCTCGTTCCTGCTTGAGGTCATCGACGTATCCACCGTCGGAGAGGCCGGCGACTGATGTTGCCCGCCCTTTTCTTCCACGTCGATCTCGACGCCTTCTTCGCCTCCGTTGAGCAGCTTGACCATCCCGAGTACCGCGGGCTTCCCGTCATCGTCGGCGGCGACCCCTCCCGACGAGGGGTCGTTTCAACCTGCTCCTACGAGGCGCGCCGCTTCGGCGTCCGCTCGGCGATGCCGATGTCGCGCGCGGTGGCCCTATGCCCGCGGGCCGTGTTCCTACGCGGTAACATGGAACGATACGGGGAAAAATCGCGCGAAGTCATGCGCGTGCTCGCGTCCTTCTCGCCCGACGTCAGGCAAATGTCGATAGACGAGGCCTTCCTCGACATGACCGGGACCGAGCGGCTTTTCGGCCAAGCGGAGGCCGCCGCGCTGCTCCTCAAGGACCGGGTGCGCGAGGAGACCGGACTTACCGTCTCCGTCGGCGCTGCGCCGAACCGGTACCTCGCCAAGATCGCCTCCGGACTCCGAAAGCCCGACGGGCTTACCGTAATCGAGCCGGGCGGGGAGGCAGCGTTCATGGCGTCGCTTCCCCTCGACCGCCTCTGGGGCGTCGGGGAAAAGACGCGCGAGCGGCTCGCCGACGCGGGCATCACGACGATGGCAGAGATCCTCTCCGCGTCCGAGCGCCTGCTCGCGAGCGTCGTCGGCCCGGCGGGCGGGGCGTTCATCTACCGCGCCGCGCGCGGCGTCGACGACGGGGTGTTCCGCGAGGAGAGCGCGTCCAAGTCAATAAGCAGCGAGCGCACCTTCGAGTGCGACCTCGCCGATCCCGAGGCAGTCGAGACCGCGCTTCTCGAGCTTTCGTCCGACGTAATGTACCGGCTCCTCGACGAGGGATTCTCGTCGCGCACCGTGCACGTCAAGCTTCGGTACGCTGACTTCCGGACGGTCAGCGTCCAGGAGACACAGGAGCGGCGGGTCAACGACTCGGCCGACCTCTTCGCTCGGGCCCAGGCGCTGTTCCGCAGAAAATGGGAACGGGGCGAGCCGGTCAGGCTCGTCGGCGTCGCCTGCCAAAACCTATACGAGGGAGCCTCGTGCGACCAAGGCGACCTCTTCGACAGGGGCGACGCGAAAAGGAAGCGCAAGGTTGAGGAAGCCCTGCTCGCCCTCTCGCGCAAGCGCGGCCCCGGGCTCGTAACCCGCGCGCGGTTGATCGACGCCGAGGGGGATGACCGATGAAGCGCTTCCTTCCCGCCGCCGCGTTGGCCGCCCTCATCCTCTCTCGCGCCGCCGCGGCCGACCCTCCCGCGGCCGAGTCGCCGCCCAACGAGATCCCGGAGGCAATAGCCCTCGATCCTCAAGCCGCCCTCCTCGCCCGCCTCAGCGGGCTCTTTGGCGCAGAGGATCCCACGTCGCTATACGACTTCAACATCGGGGACGAGCAAGTCGATTTCATCCTCGAGGGCTCGTGGAAGTCCGAGGTAACGAGCGGGATCAACCTCTCGTTCGACGGGGGAACATCGGCCGCCTCATTCCAAAGCCCGGTCTTCGTGCAGACCGTCGACCTCACCGCGTGGGTGCTGATCAACGGCACCTGGTACTTCGAGGCGTCCTTCGCCGAGGAATTCAGGCGGAACACGGTCGCCGCGGGTTTCATCGGCGGGGAAGACGATTCCGTCAAGCACGTTCGCCTCGGAAATGCCGGCATCTCGTTTCCCGACGATTACCCATTCATTCGCGTCGGCGGCGGCGACGTCGTCTCGCCCGGCGCGATGGCGACCTTCGCGGGCGACCGCTGGAACGCCGACGCCGTCGTGCGGTACGACACCGCCGCGTGGGAGGAAAAGATCCTCTACGGGATGAACGAGGTCTCGGACATCCTCGTGCCCGTGACCGCCTGGACCAGGGGAAAATGGTTCGTCCTACCGGACGCCGGCGTCGCGGGAGCCGTACGCGTTTTCGCCTCGGACGACGACGGCGCCCTCTCGTCTGGCGACGGCCGCCGGTGGCGCGAACTCAAGCCCGCTGAATACCGCGTGCAATCGGTATCCGGCGTCCTGATGCTCAGAACCGCGCAGACCGCGGACTTGGCGGTCTCTTACACAGGATCATGGACCGTCGCCGGCGCGCCCGGCCCATCGCTCGTCGCGCACGTCTCGGAGGCGCGCTCCTACTTCGAGGGCTTGCTCGCCGGCTCCGCCTCCGTCCTCGGCATCCCGGACCCCGCGGACATCCCGGCCATCGCCGACCGCTACCTCGTCGTGATCGCCGGCGAGACGCGCCTGCTCATCAAGCACCAAGGGACATTCTCGCCGTTCGAGATCGCCTCGCGCTACGCGATCGGCTCAATCGCGGGAGAGGCCGCGGTAGTCCACGAGCAAACGGGCTCGATCGACAAAACCTACGCCGCCCTCGCCGTAGTCAAGGACGCCGACGACGAGGGAACACTCGCGGACTGGAACGACTCGCGCGTCGAGCTTTCCCGCGTCGGCTCAGACTCAACCCCGCGCTCGTGCGCGAGCAGGTACCCGCTCGCGCCGGACTTCCCCCTGCTCTACGCCCCTGCCAATGGCGGGAAGAAGCCGGACACCGACCTCGCCGTCCGCCAGCGCGGATACTTCGCGGTATCCACGATATCGCTCGGGACCGACGTCATCCCGGGCACGATCACGGTCGAACGGAACGGCATCAGCGACAGCGACTTCAGCTTCGACGAGAAGATGGGCATCGTCTCATTAACACGGCCGCCCGGGACGACCGAAACCGTGCGGATACGCTGGATGCGCGCTGACTCAAGCGCGCGAAACGGCACTCTCACGATCGCCGCGGGCGCCCGCTATAGGCCGCGCGACGCCGTCGAGCTATTCGGCGCGAGCTCCCTCCGGTGGAACCTCTCGAGCGAGGGATACACCGACGCGTCTGAGGGAAGCCCCGGCACGTTCCTCGCGACCCTCGGCGCCTCGTACGAGGGAGCCCGCGTCTCGGCCTCGACCGCGTTCGCGGGCGAGGTATCGGTCAGCGACACCACCGGGTTCTACCGCGCCTGCGGGATGGGGACGTCGGCGATCACCCTCAACCCCGACGACGATTGGTACCGACTCACCGCCGCGGACCGCGAGCCCCTGCTCGGCGAGCCGGCCCTGCCCGTCCCCGTGCAGCTCGACGCGGCGGACCGCGTCCCGGTCGAGAATTCGGACGGTGGCGAGCCATACACCGTCGGCGATTCCTCCGTCTCCGCGCGCGTGCTCGTCATAGACTGCGAGCTCGCTGCCGCCGGAGACTGGGCCGCCGCCGAGATCGTCGACGAATCCGACTCGATCGACCTTCGGTCAGCGGCCTCGGTATCGATCGCTCTCAAGAACGCGGGGCCGAGCGACTCATATCAACTCTACCTGCAGCTCGGGGTCGGCGAGTCCGAGCTCTACGAGGACCCGTCGCTCGTGCGCACCTGGTCGGTCTCCGTCCCGCCGCCCGACGGCCATTGGTACGTGCGCACCATCCGCCTCTCGGACGCAGACCGCTCGGCGCTCGGCTCGCCGCGCGGGATGCGCCTCATCGTGGTCGGTTCCGGTCCCGCGTCGGTGGACCTCAGGTCCGGCCCAATCGAGGTCGCGTCGGCCGGCTTCACCGGCACCGCCGACTACATCGAGGAAATCACCGATGCCTCCGTCCCGAGCCTCGCCTCGGTCCAGGGATCCATCGTTCGCCGTTTCAACGCATCGCGAACGAATTCGGTTCTCGCGGTCGGCTTCAACCCGTCCGTCTCGAATCCGGATCTTTCAGCGTCCCAATACCTTCCTCCGCTTCCCATCGAGAACTATGACGAGCTCGTCTTCTACCTGAACGGGGACTCGTTGCCCTCACCCGCTTCCGGGCGTATCGACATACGCCTTGACCGCGCCGAAGAGGGGGAAACACGCAACGCGCTGAGCGCCTGGGTCGCCGTCGACGCGCTCACCGAGGGCAGCTG
>JAKPSR010000272.1 GCA_029571425.1 Spirochaetota bacterium
CCGCGGCCCCGGTCGCCGCCGCCCCCACGGGCGGGGTCGCGATCCCGGCTCCGGTCGCGGGAACCCTCCTTAAGCACGTCGCCCCTGCCGGGTCGACGGTCTCGGTGGGACAGACGATCATCATGATCGAGTCCATGAAGATGGAGCTCGAGATCAAGGCGACCGCCGCAGGGTCGGTCCACTTCCTCGTCGCTCCTGGCTCGCAGATATCTGCTGGCCAAGTCCTGGCGGAAATCAAATAAGGCGGATGCATATGTTAGGCAAAAACAGCAAGAAGCACGTTCTTAACCTCACAATCGCGATCCTCGCCGTCGCCCTCGTCTACTCGGTCGTGGGCACGGTCTTCGCGGCCGACGGCGATACGCCCCATGCCTCGATCTTCAACCTCAACGTCCCGATCGCGGGTAGCGAGAACGTTCCGAACATCTCGGTTGGCCAGTTCCTCGAGAACACGGTGACCAACACCGGCATCAACGCCATCGCGAACGGCGTCGAGGAGGTTCCGGACCTCATCGATCCCACCAAGGTCGACTATGTCCCCGGCTGGCAGCGCCTCTTGATGATGGCCGTCGGCTTCCTGATCATCTATCTCGGCGCGGCGAAGGGCTTTGAGCCCCTTCTCCTCGTCCCGATCGGGTTCGGCACGGTCTTCGTCAACATCCCCGGCGGCGGCATGTACGCCGAGCACTCGGGGATGCTGAAGATCATCTACGACGCGGGCGTCGGCAACGAGTTCTTCCCGATGCTGATCTTCATGGGCATCGGCGCGATGACGGACTTCGGCCCGCTTATCGCGAACCCGAAGACCGCCCTTCTCGGCGGCGCGGCCCAGCTCGGCGTATTCGTCACCCTGTTCGGCGTCGCCTTGATGAACCTCGTCCCGGGGATCGACTACAACATGTTCGAGGCGTGCGCCATCTCGATCATCGGCGGCGCCGACGGCCCGACGACGATCTACGTAGCCGGTAAGCTCGCACCGCACATGTTGGCTGTCGTCGCGGTCGCGGCCTATTCCTATATGGCCCTCGTCCCGATGATCCAGCCCCCGATCATGAAGCTGCTCACCTCCAAGAAGGAGCGGATGATCAAGATGAAGCAGCTGAGGCACGTATCGAAGATCGAGAAGATCCTCTTCCCGATCTCCCTCCTCGTGCTCTCCATCCTGCTGATCCCGCCGGCCGCTCCCCTGATCGGCATGCTCGCCTTCGGAAACTTCGTAAAGGAGATCGGCTGCATCGAGCGCATCTCGAAGACCATGGAGAACGAGCTCCTCAACATCGTGTCGATCCTGCTCTCCCTCGGCGTTGGCTCGCAGATGACCCCCGAGAAAATCATGAACCCGGGGGCCCTCGGCATCGTCGCCCTCGGCCTCTTCGCCTTCGCGGTCGCGACCGCTGGCGGGCTGCTGATGGCCAAGCTGATGAACGTCTTCCTTCGCGAGAAGATCAACCCGCTCATCGGTTCCGCCGGCGTCTCCGCCGTCCCGATGGCGGCGCGCGTCTCCAACAAGGTGGGCCTCGAGTACGACCCCGGCAACTTCCTGCTGATGCACGCGATGGGCCCCAACGTGGCCGGCGTCATCGGCACCGCGATCGCGGCGGGCGTCTTCATCGCGACCTACGCGAAGTGACCCTGATTCGATCGAGTGGGCTGCCCCGGCTGACGGGGCAGCCTTTTTTTTCGCCCGCCCTCTTGGCGATCGTCGTCATGGCGGCGACCGGCCTTTCGTCCTGCGCGCGAGACCCACTGCCGCGTTCGTCATACACCCAGGAGGAATGGGCCTCGCGAGAGGCGCTCGCCCTCGTTTCTTCGCTAACGCCCGAGGAGAAAGCGGCCCAGGTCTTG
>JAKPSR010000276.1 GCA_029571425.1 Spirochaetota bacterium
CAGTAACGTTCCACGCGGTCGTCCCCCGAATCGCTTCGGTTAACGACGACGCCGAGGGGGATGCCCATCTTCCGCACGGTTCGCACCGCGATCTCCAGGTCGTGCAAGCCGAAAGGGGTTGGCTCGGTCACCAAAACGGCGAAGTCCGCGCCAGCGACCGCGGTGCCCATGGGGCAGGACGTGCCGGGAGGGCAATCGATAACCGTCGTGACCGGATCGCCCGGGGAGCCGGCGAGCTCGGCTCCGCGCGATTTCACTGCCCTGATCACGGGCGGCGACATCGCCTTGCCGATGGAAAGAAGCCCCTGCGCGAAACTGAGCGGGACGCGATCCGAGCCGCGATCGACGAGCATCTCGGAGAGGGTCCCGATAGGCGACGACTCCTCGCGAATGGCCTTCGCCGGGCACGCGAGCGCGCACCCGCCGCAAGAATGACAGAGCTCGGGAAACACCATAACCGATGTGCCCACGTGGACGATGGCGTTGAATTCGCATACCCGCGCGCAGGCCCCGCATCGCGTGCATGTCTCCTCGTCGATAACGGGCACTGGCACGGTAACGGGCGTCTCGCGCGCGTCAGTGCCGCGCAAGAAGAGAGCGGCGTTCGGTTCCTCGACGTCGCAGTCGAGCAAGATGGCGCGACCAGGCGCGCTCAGGGCAAGGGAGACGGCTATCGTCGTCTTACCGGTGCCTCCCTTTCCTGAAGCGACGGCGATGGTCATACCCAATGTCCCTCAACGTCGGCCCGGTCGATACGATTAAGCGAGCCAGCGACCCAGGCGGCGATCGCCTCGCGCACAGTGCCGACTGGCGCTAGATACACCGCGATGCCGGCGGCATTCAACACCGTAAACGCCTTTGGGCCCGTGTGCCCGGTAACGAGCGCGCGGGAGCCCGAATCGACGACGTGCTTGGCTGCTTGGATGCCCGCGCCTTGGGCTGCGTTTAGGTTTTGCTCGTTGTCGACGACGGCGAAGCTTTCATCGTCGGTCTCGAAGATGATAAATTTCGCCGCGCGCCCGAACCGCTGATCCATCCTATCGTCGAGGGTACTCCCCTCGCTCGTGATCGCTATCTTCATGTGTCTATCGCTCCTTTGTCGCTCATCAACGACGAACCACGACGGCGGCCGTTCCCATGTCCGTGCCCGTGTCCGTTCCCGCATCGACGCCGGCGCGGACATCCGCATCCGGGCATCGAGAACCGCCCATTGGTAAGTATCCCCGCTCGCCATGCCAACAGAACCTTCTCAATCGGACCGGCGACGAAGGATACGGTCTCGATCCCGCGCGCAAGCAGGGCTTCCTCGCATTCGCGCGATATAGCCCCGCACACGAGCGCGCTGACGCCCAACGACTCAAGGAAATCCGCGCGCGCGGTCGCGTCGCCCATAGGCAGGGCGATCGACTCGCCTCCATCACCAGGGCGCGTCCCTTCGATTACGAGGCAGCGTTCCGAAACGTCGAAGACCGGCGCGATTCTGCCGTTCCATATCGATACTGCGAATTTCATGCCTAACTACAGCAAGATCCGTGCCAGCCGGCAAAAGCCGCGTAAAATGAGTGATCGGCGCTCCTGGTTCGTGCAAAGACGCAACGAAGCGGCGCGCGAGCGTGCGTTTTCGCAATCTTCGCGACGCCCGGTCTTGCCGACGAGGCAAAAAAAAGATATACCGACACCCAAGAGGAGTACGACGCGATGACGCACGGAGAGAAGGCGGTCGATTTTTTTTGCAATGGATACAACTGCGCGCAGGCGACGGCGGCCGCGTTCGCGGACGAGGCAGGATTGCCGAGCGAGGCCGTTACCCGCATGATGGCCGGCTTCGGCGGCGGGATCGGCGGAACGAGAGAGCTCTGCGGCTCGGTTACCGGGATGGTCTGGGCTCTCGGCGTCTACGGCGGGGATTACGACCCGCGCGATAACGCGGCAAAGACGGAACTTTACCAGCGCGTGCGCGAGGCAATCGCCGAGTTCACCGCGCGGTTCGGCACCACCTCATGCCGCGAACTATTGCTGAAGGCGGGGTGCCTGCCAAAACCGGAACCCTCGGTCAGGAACGCCGAGTATTACACGAAACGCCCCTGCGCGCACTTCGTGGAGGCGGCGGCCGAGATCGCGGCGAGAATCGGTTCCGAACGAGAGAGGTAATCGCTACCGGTTAGCCTTTTTTAAGGCCGGCGAGAATCGCCTGCACTCGGTCCGTTTGCGAGGGGAAAAGATCGCCCGGGACGGCGTCCGACCCCGCGGCGACCTTAACCTGGTGCCGGGCGCAGGGCCCGCTGTCGCCCAGGCAATACTGGTTCTTCATCAGCTGCGCCGTCGCCGGACGCGACGCCATGCGATCGTTAAAGAAGGGACACTTCGGAAGACATTCGCACTCTGCCATAGAATTCCTCCATGGCATAAGTCTAGGCAATCGCGGGCCCAATTGCAAACCGCGCGGAAGACGCGCTACCGCGCGTCCGTGATCCCATATTTTTTCATCTTCCGCCACAAGGTCGCCTTATCCATGCCAAGGGCCTCGGCCGTCTCGCGGCGTTTCCATCCGCTCGCGTCAAGGGCGGCAAGGATACACTCGCGCTCGGCCTCGTCTCGGGCGTTCGAGATTCTCAGAGCGCCGGGTTCGGCGCCGGGCGCCGCGGTCCCTGCGGCGACAAGCTCGGGAGGAAGAAGGTCCGTGCCCAGCACCGCGTCCGAGGCGAGTACGACCATTCGTTCGACCGCGTTCTCCAACTCGCGGATGTTCCCTGGCCAATCGTAGGCGTAAAAGCGGGCGAAGACCTCGGGAGCGAATCCGTCGATCTCCTTATTCATCTTCGCCGCGAACGACGTAAGAAACCCCTGCGCGAGGTCGGGTATATCCTCGGGGCGGTCCCGCAGCCGCGGAAGGGCAAGGCTGACGACGTTAATGCGATAATAGAGGTCGCGGCGAAAGGTTCCGGCCGCGATCAGGGCCGCCAGATCGCGGTTCGTCGCCGACACGAGCCGAACGTCCGCCTTCACAGGCTTCGTTCCGCCAAGCGGCTCGTACTCGCGCTCCTGGAGCACGCGAAGAAGCTTAACCTGCATCGCGGCTGAGATCTCGCCGATCTCGTCGAGAAAAAGGGTTCCGCCCTCGGCGAGGGCGAACCGCCCGGGTTTGTCCCGGTCGGCGCCGGTAAAGGCCCCCTTCCGGTAGCCAAAGAGCTCTGACTCGAGAAGTGATTCCGGGATAGCCCCGCAGTTCACGGCGACGAACGGCCCATCGCGCCGGGGACTCATTGAGTGGATGGCGCGGGCGAGCACCTCCTTCCCGGTGCCAGTGTCGCCCTGGATGAGCACGGAGCTCGATGACTCCGAGACCGCCGGGAGCATGGCGAGGGTTTTTTCCATGGCC
>JAKPSR010000279.1 GCA_029571425.1 Spirochaetota bacterium
GCCGTTCATCTCCCTCTCGCGCCTACCCTCTCTCCGGTTGCGGTCCGTCATCCTGACGTGCATCCCCCCGCTCGCCCCCGAATCGTCGGGATCGGTCGAGAGGAAAACCATCACGTTGTTCGATGTGGAATAAACGGTCGCAAGACGAGAAAGGCCGCCCGAGATTGGGCGGCCTTTTTTTTTCTTACACGAAACCATCAGAGACACCGCAAGACCGCATTCGCGCAATGCGCGTTGCCCCATTGCAATCAGGTAACGTTTCCCCCGAGCGTATATCGCCAACGCAGGCCGCATTTTACGGAGATATCGTCGAATCTGACTCTTGGCACGGTTATTGCTTATTAAAAGTATATCACCTAGAAGGAGGTACGATATGCCTAACAGAAATGGAACTGGGCCCCTCGGAGCTGGGCCCTTAACCGGCAGAGGGATGGGGCCGTGCGGCGGATACGGAAGGGCTTCTTATGGCCGCGGGCTCGGCATGGGCTTTGGCGGAGGGCGAGGCTTCGGCTTCGGCCGCGGACGAGGTTGGTTTCCCTTCGCCAACACCAACGGCGCGATCAGCGCCGACGACGAGAAGCAAGCGTTGAATTCCCAGATAAGTCTACTTACCGAGGAAATCGACGCCATAAAAAAAAGGATCGAAGAGCTTAACTCGTAAGGGGATCGGACATGAGCGATTTCTTTGAGGCGGGCGTCGTGTCCGTCCCATCCAACTTTGGCCCGCTCCGGGACGCGGACGGAAACGCCCGCGTCACCGGTCCCTGCGGCGACACGATGGAATTTTGGATATCCGTCATCGATGGCGTCGTCGACGACGCGCGCTACACGAGCGACGGCTGCATGGCGTCCAACGCGTGCGGGTCCCTCGCCGCTATCCTTGCGCGCGGAAGGACGCCGACCGAAGTGGAGAATATCTCGCAGGAAGAAATACTGTCGCGCGCGAGGGGAATTCCCGAGAGCGACCGACACTGCGCCCTCCTCGCCTCAAACGCGATACAGGCCGCCGTAGCCGATTACCGAAGACGTAACTTCGCATCGCTGCGCTCAGGCGAGAAACGGGCGGCCAACGCCCGCTCCATCGTTCAGCCGCGCCCAAGCCTTATCGTGTCGTGCCGGGGGACGGATGGCCGCGATAACGCCCTCGTCGTCGCGTACGGGTCAAACTGCAGCTACGACCCCTGCGCCGTCATGGTCGGCATCGTCCCCACGAGATTCTCGTATCGCCTCATCAAGGAATCCGGCTGCTTCGTCGTCAACATCCCGTCGATCCACCAACGCGCGCTATACGATTACCTTGGCTCGCATTCGGGGCGGGATGGCGACAAGCTCGCCGTCTCGGGGGCGAGATGCGTGGACGGCGACGTCGTTCGCGCGCCGCTTCTCGTCGACTGCCCCGTGAATATCGAGTGCGTGGTAACAGACTCGATCGTGGCGGGATCGCACGAGCTCTTTATCGGCAAGATTCAAAAGGTTCACGCTGACTCGGAACTCGTATCGGACGATGGCTCGGTTGATTGGAATAAAATATCCTTGCTCCAGTGACGAGAAAGGCCGCCCGAGATTGGGCGGCCTTTTTTATTTCTTCTTTTTAGCCGCGGCGCGCGCCTGCTCGGCCTTCTTCCGGAGCGAGGGTTTCTCGCTTGCCTTCTCGGCGCGCTTTCCTGCCTTCGGTTTCGCCGCGGGCTTTGAGGCGGCGCCCTTCGCGGGTTTGGCTCCCCGCGAGGCTTTCGCCCCTCGCGCGTCCGACGCGGCCTTTTTCGCCGGTGCCTTACCCTTCGCCGATTTGGCGGCGGATGACCTCGCGTCCGGCGCCGAGTCGCCCCCGGAGCCGCGCGCCCGTTCGGCGGCCTTGCGG
>JAKPSR010000303.1 GCA_029571425.1 Spirochaetota bacterium
AACGCCTACTACACGATCATCTTCACCACGAGCGCGGGCAACCGCCTCTTCGGCCCGCAGGGTAACGATACGACCCGCTCGAACATCAATTCCGACAAGTCTATCAAGGGTATGAAGTTCTTCCAGTCCCTGCGCTCGGCCCTTAACGTCCCGTCGGCGGACCTTACTACCTCGGTTGCAGACACCGCATTCTCCTCCGGGTCCGCGGCGATGCACATCACCGGGCTTTGGAACGTCGTTCCCTTCAAGAAGGCCGGGGTCGACTTTGGCGTCGCGTCGCTTCCCTCTTTGCCCGGCGACAAGACCCCCGCCGCGTCGTTCTCGGGTACCCGTGCGATGTTCGTCTCCGCGTACTCCGAGCACCCGGCCGAGGCAGCCCTCTTCGCGGACTTCCTCGTCTCCCCCGAGATGCAGAAACTCCGCTTCGAGATCACGGGGGCTCTCCCCGCCATCAGCACCAAGGTCGACAGCCCCTACATGGCCGGCTTCATCAAGCAGCTTGACTTCGCGTTCCCGATGCCGTCCATCCCGCAGATGGGCGCGTACTGGGAGGCCATGGGCAACGCCAGCAAGAATATCTGGGACGGAGCCGACGTTAAGAAGGAGCTCGACGCCTGCAACGAGGCGATCATGAGGAAGTAATGGCTGACGGGCCGGCGGCGTAGCGTCGCTGCCGACCCGCCATCGCCCCTAAACGAAGGAGAAGCCAATGGCGGGGAAGGTATTGCCGGTCGACGGCAGCGCCGAAAGGCGGGTTCGAGCCGCGGCGTCGCTCTTCATGGGCCTCGCGCATATCGCGTATCTCAAGGATCGGGCGAAGGGGTTTATGTTTGCCTTCGTCGAACTCGCGTTTATCGCGTGCGCTCCGTTCTTCGCGGGAAAACTGCGTGACTTGATCACGCTCGGCGAACCGCAGCCAGACCTTCCCATTAAGATGCGCGGCAACTCCATGTTCATGCTGATCGACGGCATCTTAGTATTGGCTGTCATCGTGGTATTCATAATCGTTTACGCGATTTCCGTCCGCAGCGCGCGCGCCGGATATCGCGAGTATTGCAGGAAGAAGCGCTTCCCGAGCGGCGGCGATTCGCTAAACGCGACGCTTGGCAAGGCTTTTCCCGTCGTCGGGATCGCGCCGAGCTTCGTGCTTATCCTGGTCTTCGTCGTCGTTCCGCTCGTCTTCTCGATGTCCGTCGCGTTTACCAACTACTCCGCGCCGAACCATATCCCGCCGAATAAAACGGTCGATTGGGTCGGCATCGACAACTTTAAGGCGCTACTCGGCGGCGAGACTTCATGGTCCGCCGGATTCGCGCGCGTCGCCGTGTGGACGCTCGTGTGGGCTTTTTCCGCCACCGTCACCTGCTATTTCGGTGGGCTCATAGTGGCGGTGCTGCTTAAGGAATCGAACCTAAGGATAGCGCCCTTTTTTCGGGTGATCTTTATATTGCCTTATGCGGTGCCTGCCGTCGTGAGTATGCTCGTGTGGCGGAACTTGCTGAACGGCACCTTTGGGACCGTCAACCGAACGCTGACGGCTCTTGGCCTGATCGACGCTCCGATACCATGGCTAGGGCATCCGGCGCTCGCGCAGTTCACCTGCGTGCTGGTGAATCTCTGGGCTGGCTTCGGGTACTTCATGCTCCTCTCGATGGGTACGATGACCGCGGTGTCACAGGACATCTTCGAGGCTGCGAAGATAGATGGCGCGAGCCGATTTCAGGTCGTTCGGCACGTCACGCTCCCGCTCGTGCTCTACCAGACGATGCCGTTGATCATCATGTCGTTCACGCACAACATAAACAACTTTGGCGCGATTTTTTTCCTT
>JAKPSR010000317.1 GCA_029571425.1 Spirochaetota bacterium
ATTTCTTGCAGGAGTATACACGTTTTTTATTCCTCTTGACATATGCTCCGCTGATGATATAGTCTACCCCTGTCGCCGTTTACTAATTTAGTAAACTAGTAAACAAAAGTAAGGAGCATATCATGCAAATACCAACGACGCTTAAGCACAAGCCGGTAATAGTCTGCGAGAATTATCAGAACATAGACGGCAGATCGGCCTATGATTCCGAAACGCAGGGACTCTCACTTGGGCTCGCCCAATGGAACGATCGGGGAACCGTCGACATCTCGGCGAAGGTATGGCGACATACCGGCGAAAAATGGTCTCGCCAATCCGAAGAACTTCCCCTGCATCGGGTCCTCGATCTCGCGATCCTGATCGCGCGCGCCGAGCTCCATTTCCGCGAGGCGTATCGCTTCCCCAAGCTGTATGACGACTCGAAGCCCGAGCTCGACAGGATCGGCCTCCAGGGCGACGCGATGACCGTCTCCGTGTGCGTCGAGAACCCGCTGATCGACGAGGATATCAAGCTTTTTCGGGACGCCCTCGCAAAGGACGGGGAACTCCTCGCCGAACGATTCTCCGTTCTCGCGCGGATACTCGCGGAAGCCGGGTTCCTAAGGGGATAACGTATGACGACCGAACGAGCGCGCATGGCGCTTAACACAATCCTCGCCGCGTTCCTGGCCTTACCGCTGCCGCTCGTCGCGTTGGTTATCCGATATGGCCCGCTCGCGCCGCCATCACTGCCGGCTTGGTTCTTGGAATGGCCTGGCACGTTCGCGGCGGCGGCCTTCGCCCTCTCGTTCGTCCTTTTCTTCGCCAGCCTGCGGCGCGCGAGCCTCAGCGGGTTTCTCGCCTTCCTCATACCCGTCGAAGGCGCGCTGATCGCCGGCTCCGTCGCGGCAGGGCTCGCCGTTCATCGGGACTTCTTCACCGCCGCCTTTCAGTACGCCCTTGCGCTGCCGCTTCCCTTCTTGATCAACGCGCGCCGAGCAGGCAGGCGCGGAAAGCCGATTATCGCGCTTTCCCGCGCGGGATACGTCCTCGCGGCTTTCTACGCGCAGTGGATCATGATGATGGGATACGCGATATCGACGCGAGCCGAGCCGAGGCCGATCGAGTCGATCGTCTACAACGTGTACAACCTGGTGCTTGCCATCGCTCTTTTTCTCGCGTCCCGGGCGCTCGGGCTCAGCGGCAAGCACGCCGTCGAGACGGGGCCGGACTCTCTTTTCGTCGACGGGAAAGACGTGACCCCCGCCATCGGCGCCCGGAAGGCGCGCATCCTCAACGCATTCGCCACGGCACCCGAACGAACGCTTCGCTGTCCCGAGCTTCAGCTCGCGCTCGCCGGAGACGAGGCCGCACTCCCAGAGGAATGCCATTCCTGCGGCGCGGACACGAAGGCCGCTTCCTGCGGCCGCTACCGAGTCACCTACAATGGGATTCTCGAGTTGAAGAAGATGCTGGAATTCCTCGAAATTGGATCTATCGCCTCCGGGCCGAACCGCAGGCTCGTGCTAAGCGAAGGCTGGAGGCTCATCCTGTTCGAGGGGATTCGCCTCACGGCGAAAAAAAACAAGGCCCCGCGGTGACGCGCGGAGCCTTGGCTCGGTTTTTACTTCCTTTCTTAACTGACCCGATTCTACCATAACGGGAATCAAGTCCGGCGAGGAAAACGTACATATGTACTTTAATTCCCCGAAATGACGGCGACGCGTTACTTCTTGTGCCTTCGGTCGAGCTCGTCGAGGACGTCCTTCCATGAGACCCCCTCGCGGTGCATCAAGACGTTCATGAAGTACAGGAGGTCGGCGACTTCCCAGACAACCTCGTCCTTTCCCTCGGCCTCGATGAGTTCCTCGGCCTCCTCCTCGATCTTCTCGCGCACGCGCTCCGGGGTTAACGTGGCGGTATAGGAGCCGGGTTTGGGATTCGCGAAGCGATCGGCGATAACGGACTGAAGGTACGCGAGGCTGTAGGGGCGGTCGGCCGTCGTCTGGAAACACGTCCACGCGCCGGTATGGCACACCGGCCCGTTCGGGCGCACGGTCGCGAGCACGGTGTCGCGGTCGCAATCCACGCGAAGGCGAACGACGTCGAGGGTGTTGCCCGAGCGCTCTCCCTTGGTCCAGAGGACGGATCGCGTCCGGCTCCAGAAGGTGAGCTTACCCGTAGCGAAGGTTTTCTCGAAGGCCTCGCGGTTCGCGTAGCCGACCATTAAGGTTTCGCCGGTATCTGCCTGGGCGACGATCGGCACCAAGTCGACCTTGTCCCAATTCAGGCACTCGACGAAGGCGTCCTTAAGCGCGACCTTCCCGGTGTAGAGGGCCATACCGAGCTGAACGTCGCAGCCGAGTCGCTCGAGCGCGACGACCTCGTC
>JAKPSR010000441.1 GCA_029571425.1 Spirochaetota bacterium
TCGTACTCGATGGTGACCTGGCTCTTCGCGTCGGGGCGGAGCCACGGGATGCTGCGGTTCTTGCGGAGTTCGGTCGCGCGACGGAGAATGGCGTGCGCGTACATAATCGGCGCAGGCATCAGCTCCGGGGTTTCCGTGCAGGCGAAGCCGAACATCATCCCCTGGTCGCCCGCGCCCTGCTGCCCCTTGAACTCCTTGAGGCCGGTTCCCGAGACGCCTTGGTTAATGTCGGGCGATTGGGCGTGAATCATGTCGAGGACGGCCATCGAGTCGCAGTCGAGGCCGTATTCGGACTTAGTGTATCCAATGTTGCGGGCGATTTCCCTGGCGACCGATTGGACGTCGACGTAGGTATTGGTCGTAATCTCGCCGCCGACCAGGATCAGGGCGGTGGAGGCGAAGGTTTCGCAGGCAACGTGGCTCGCCGGGTCGTCGCGGAGGCAGGCGTCGAGTATGGCGTCGGAGACCTGGTCGCAGAGCTTGTCGGGATGGCCCTCGCCGACCGATTCCGATGTGAAAAGATGACGTTTCGCGTTCATTTGAGGCTCCCTTGCAAAATCGAGGAAATAGTACTAGCCTTAACTATACACAAATAGAACGATAATAGCCAGAAGGAGTGTCGCGGATGGCGCTGTACAAGTCGTATCCCAAGAACGGAGAGACCTGCAAGGTCACCTTCGAGCTTCCGGCGGAGGCGACGAAGGGTGTCAAGAAAGTCGCCTTAGTCGGTGATTTCAACAACTGGAATCACGACGCGACGATTCTCGCGCGAAACAAGGAGGGGCTGTTCTCGGCGACGGTCGTCCTGAAGCAGGGGCATGAATACCAGTTTCGCTACTTGATGGACGATTCTCGGTGGGAGAACGACTGGGCCGCGGACAAATACCTTCCGTCTACCTACGGGAACGCCGATAACTCCGTCGTCATCGTTTAAGAAACCCGCAAACGCAACTTCTGCTTCGGACGTCCGACGCGAATTCGAGGCCTTTCGGCGCGTATACGCGCAAGAGGCCCGGGGGCAGCGAGAAGGACGGGAGCAAATCCCCGGCGATGTCTGGCTCATCCCTAAGCGCGTCCTCGTTGAAGATCGCCTGGCTCTCGCGTTCTGACGCGGCCCCATAGTATATTCCCGCCTCCACTAAATCCTGGAAGAAATGACTTCCGAACGAAAGCTCCGGCTGATACCCCGCCGCCGAGTAGGCGCGCTCGACGATGACGCGCATTGAGCCGATTTCGGCGAAGGAGACGGGGACGCCGAGTTCCGGGGACGACGTGCCAATGCGACCCGGTACCGCCAGGACCGCCGCGAGCTCCCGATCGCGGCACCAGGCGTTCAGCTCGCCGATCGCGCGGGCGACGGTCGGTTTGTCGCGCCACGGGAGCTCGTAGTAGAGGCGGGGGTCGACGATGATGACGGCGTCGATGGGCATATGCATTTGCGGGCCCATCGAGTCCCCGGCGAGGAAAAAGAGGAGTCGGTCGCGCCCAATGGACGCCGCCGTCGCGTCGACGCGGAAGTCCTCGCCCGCCTCAAGGCGCGGGGTTTGGAGAGGGCGGCATTGAAGGAGATTCACCAAATAGTCGCCACCCGAACCCCAGTTGACGGTGAACTCGATGTCGACCGGGTTGTCGTATTCCTCCTGGAGGACTCGCATCGCCGCGCCCAGATCACCGAGGAGGGCTTTTTCACGAGCGACGCCTGAGCAGGTGCCAAGGTAGACGGGGCGCGACTTGCCGGATTCCTCGAGTCGGGCCTCCGCCTCGCGATCCCGCTCGACGAGTCGCGCCGCGAGGTCGGGGGAAAGTGCGGGAACGATCTCGTCGAGTTCCCGCGTCGCCAGCGCGCCGGATGCGAGGTCGAGCACGTCCACCGACCGCTGGCAATAGTGGGCGGCGCCGTCAGCCGTAGAGGGCGCGAGGTCGGGCTTATCAAGACTCATCAGCCGCGGGTAGTCGCTTCCGGTGCGGTCGACGGCGCGGGTTCCGAGGCCGATCACGAGGCGGAGCATACCCGCAGAGGGATCAATGTCCCGATGCCAACGCCAGGCGTTGAAGGAATATCCGACTCCGGCGATGGCCGGAAAAAAAAGAGATCCCCGCAGGGAGCCGGAGACGCGCTGGACAAGAACGGCCATCTGCTCGTCCTGACGGTGTAGCCCGCGTTGACGGCGATAGGCGAGAGCCGATGGGTCCATCGTGCTCGCGTATACTCGCTTGACCGCGTCCTCGAAGGCCGCGAGGCGATCCTCGGGAGAGCCCGCGTTGACGCAGAAAACGGACTCATACTTTCCCGCGAAAGCGTGGCCGAAGCTGTCCTCGAGCAGGCTGCTCGAGCGGACGATGATCGGGGTTTGGCCAAAGTACTCAAGGAGGCGCACGAAGCGCTCGCGCGCTTCGTCAGGGAAGGCGCCTCGTCGAATGCCCTCCCCGAGCGCGGCCGCCTCCGTGAAATACCCATCGTCTGTGCGTTGGATGATTCGCTGTTTCCAAAGTCGGTTGTGGACGAGGTAGGTATAAAAAACGTCCGAGCCTATAAAGAAGGAGTCGTGGGGCTCCGTGCGCGGGGCAAGCTCAGGAAGGCGTCGCGCGACGATGCTGCGCGCGATCAGGAGCCCTGCTGCCTTGCCGCCGATCTTTCCCGATCCTATCAGGCGGTCCTTAACCCCCAGAAGGTCACGGATGGACAAGGTTTTCGTCGTCAGCGAGAGGAGGCGCGGCTCGATGCCGATGAGACGCTCCGCGATCTCCCTCGCGAGGGCGTCTGAAGGTCCGTTCCCATTCAGCCCGCGCTCGAAGCGCTCGCGCGCCTCTATGAAGAAGCGTTCCCAGCTGTCGAGATTTCGCTCCCCCCCGTCCCCGGCCTCGACGCCGATCGCTTGGTAAAAGCGGCTCACCGCCACGCCATCCGTGAGGGGCTCGGCTTGCCCGCCCGATTCGGGTTCGAGCCGATGCGGAAGGAACATCGTTGGGGAATATCGCTTCCAAACCTTCAGCGGGTGCGCGTACAGCGTTTCGGCGTCCGTGTGGAGGTCGATGAGTATTTGCGTCGTTTCCCGAATGCGCGCGACGGTCGCGTAGCTATGCTCCCGGCGCAACAGGCAAAAGAAGGCGACGGTGTCGAGCTCGAACAGGTAAGGACAGGTGACGACGAAGAAGTTTCCCATCATCAAGTCGGCGGACCACGCCGTCTGCAGGCCCGAGAGGCAATCGAAGACGTAGAACGCTTCCCTGCCTGCCTCCGCGATGACGCGATGCACCTCGCCGGTGAAGCTCTCGAAGCCGAGGGCGGGGTCTAGTTCGTGGGTCTC
>JAKPSR010000325.1 GCA_029571425.1 Spirochaetota bacterium
ATGATACAGGAAGTGCTGTATCCAGGCGTAGTTCGCGTTCCCCGTCGGGGGCGCGCCGAACTTCCAGCGGCCGTCGTTTCGCAAAAGCTCGCCCGACCAGTCGCTTACGTTGAACGGAGGATTCGCGATAATGAAGTCCGCCTTGAGGTCTTTGTGCGCGTCGTTGAGGAAGGAGCCTTCGTTATTCCATTTGACCTGCGAGCTGTCGATGCCTCGGATCGCGAGGTTCATCTTGCAGAGGCGCCAGGTGGTCAGGTTGCTTTCTTGCCCAGAGATCGAGATATCGTTCACCTTGCCCTGATGACTCGCGACGAACTTTTCCGACTGCACGAACATGCCGCCTGAGCCGCAGCAGGGATCGAAGACCCGGCCCTTGTAGGGCTCGAGCATCTCGACGAGGAGCTCGACGACGCTTCGAGGCGTGTAGAACTGGCCGCCCTTTTTCCCTTCCGCGAGGCGAACTCGCCGAGGAAGTACTCGAACACGTGTCCGAGCAGGTCCGCGCTTCGGGCTTTCGCGTCGCCAAGCGCGATGTTCGCGATAAGGTCGATAAGCCCGCCGAGGCTCGTAGGGTCGAGGTTGCCGCGCGCGTATACCTTGGGGAGCACGTCCTTGAGGGAGGTATTATCCTTCTCGATCGCGTCCATGGCGTTATCGACTTCCTTGCCGATGGTGGGAAGCTTCGCCTTAGACTGAAGATAGGACCAGCGGGCGATCTCGGGCACGAAGAAGACGTTTTCCGCCTTATACTCGTCCTTGTCCTCGGGGTCGGCGCCCGCGTATTCCCCTTTTCCGCTTACGAGCTTCGCGCGGTGTTCCTCGAAGGCGTCGGAGATGTATTTTAGGAAGATAAGGCCCAAAACGACGTGTTTGTACTCGGCGGCGTCGATATTCTTCCGAAGCTTGTCGGCGGATTTCCAGAGCTGTTTTTCGATGGGCAATCCCGCCGCGCTTTCGTCCTTGGGCGTTTTTCCTATGCGTTTAGCCATGAGTATCTCCGGGTTTTTGAGAAATCTCCAATAGTATACCATATAATGGTCGCACATTGGAGACTTCCGCGGAAACGCCTATATACACCAAGGAATATGTTTTGACATATCCTAATACTTGTAGTAATATGTGTATATGAGAACAACATTAATCCTGGAAGATGAAACGATGATTATACTCAAAGAGCTAGCGGCGCGGCAGTCGCGTACCCTTACGGAGGTTGTCTCGGAAACGCTTAACCGGGGACTACGCCAGGGCGCCGCGCAGCCCGAACGCTGGACGTGCGCGAGCTTTGATATGGGCGGCGGGTTTGACTATACGAAAGCGTGGGAGCGAATCAACGAGCTGGAGGCTTCCGCGGTGGCCGAGAAAATGGACGCGCGAAAATGATCATTCCCGACATTAACGTACTCCTGTATGCGGTGGACTCATCGTCGCCCAAGAATCGCGAGGCGTCGGCATGGCTGGAAGAGGCCGTCAACTCGGGGAAGGAGGCCATCGGCATTCCCTGGGTCGTGCACCTTGGCTTCCTCCGCCTGACGACGAACCCGAGGGTCTTTAGCCGGCCCTTAACCGTCGATGCCGCGAGCGAGTGGCTTGAGTCGCTCGAGTCCCATCCGTCGGTCCGCATGCTCAACCCCGGCGACGCGCATCGCGGGATACTCCGTCACCTCTTGCTCTTGCTCGGGACGGGCGCCAACCTCGTGACCGACTCGCACCTTGCCGCCCTCGCGCTTGAGCATAACGCCACACTCGCGACGGGCGACCGGGACTTTCAGCGCTTCCCCGGGCTTAAGTTGGCGCTACTGTTTTAGCGGGTCGCCCAGGCAAAGGTATGACCGCCGCGCATTCCTTTGAACACGATGTACGCCCCCGATCGTTCGGCCGCGAAGCCATTCACCGCCGCGCCCTTGCGCCACGCTATCTTCCCGTCCACGGCGATCGTGCGATCGGCCCCAAGCGTCGGGACCGCGATGTCGCCGACATAGCGTTCCGGCGCGATCACCGTCAGCGCGAACGATGCGTCGCCATCGGTCCGTGCCCATCGGACTTCTATGCTGCCCGCCGGGGTCGGCACCGCGCCTTGCGCCCAAGACAAGTCAACCGTTTTCGGGTACACGCCGTATTCCGCGTACCCATCTTTGCTCGGCGTTACGCCGAGCAAAGATGGGTACGCGGAATACGGCGTG
>JAKPSR010000337.1 GCA_029571425.1 Spirochaetota bacterium
CACGCCGGGGCCCATCGTGGAGCTGATGGAGACGGACCGGAGGAAGTCGGCCTTCGCGTCGGACGGTTTCTTGCGCGCCATCTCGACGAGGAAAGCCTCGACGTTCTCGGTGATCTTCTGCTCGTCCATCGAGACCTTGCCCACCGCGAGGTGGATGACGCCGGTCTTGTCGGCGCGGAACTCGATTCGTCCCTTCTTGAGCTCGCTGATCGCGGCGGCGATGTCGTTCGTGACGGTTCCGGTCTTCGGGTTGGGCATCAGGCCCTTGCGCCCAAGGACCATACCGAGGCGACCGACGTCCTTCATCATGTCGGGGGTCGCGACGGCGATGTCGAACTCGAGCCAGCCGCCCTTCACCTTCTCGATGTACTCGTCGGCGCCCGCGTAGGCGGCGCCTGCCGCGAGGGCTTCCTGGGCGCGATCGTCCTTGCAGAACACGAGGACTTTCTTCTCGCCCTTGAACTGGTGCGGGAGGACGACGGTATCGCGGACCGACTGGTTCTTCCCAAGCTTAAGGCTAACGTGAACCTCGACGGTCTCGTCGAACTTGGAGAACTTCATTTCCTTCATCAGGCTAACGGCCTTCGGTAGGGCGTACACCTGAGCGGGATCGTACTTCTTGAGCGCGTCGCGGTATTTCTTTCCGTGCTTCATATTATCGCTCCACCTCAACACCCATGCTGCGGGCGGTGCCGGCGATGATTTTCTTCGCGGCCTCCAGGTCGTTGGCGTTGATGTCGGGCATCTTCACCTTCGCGATCTCCTCGAGCTTCGCCTTCGAGAGGGTGGCGACCTTCTGCTTCAGCGCGTTCGGGGACGCCTTCTCCAAGCCGCACGCCTTCTTGATGAGGACCGACGCGGGCGGGGTCTTCAGGATGAAGGTAAAGGTCTTGTCCTGGTAAACGGTGATAATGACCGGGATAATGAGTCCGGTCTCCATCGACTTCGTGCGGTCGTTGAACTGCTGCACGAACTGCGGGGCGCTGACACCGTGGGGACCAAGCGCGGGGCCGACGGGTGGGGCCGGGGTGGCCTTGCCCGCGGGGCACTGCAGCTTGATCATGGCGGTAATCTTCTTCTTTGCCATTCTGTTCTCCTATGTGGTGATAGCGGGGGAGACCGACTTTCGGCGGCCCGGGCGGGTTCGAGCCAACGGCCCGGACTCCCGTTTCCGGGCGGCGTGCCGCCCGGTTCCCCCTCCCATATATGCAAGAACGACGCCCTCCGAACCCGTAAAGGGTGGCGAGCGCCTTTCGTCACATCAAATCTTCTCTACCTGTAAGAGATCGACCTCGACCGGCGTAGCCCGGCCGAATATCCCCACCATGACGCGGAGCTTGTTCTTCTCGGGATTGACTTCCTCGATGGTACCGGTGAAGGAATCGAACGGACCCTCGATGATCTTCACCTGCTCGCCCACCGCGAAGCTCTGCTTGACGCGCGGGGCCTTTTCGCCCTTGATCTCGCCCGCCTTCTGAAGGATGGCTTTCGCCTCCTCCTGTGTGATCGGCTGGGGCCTGACGCCGCTCGGGGTACCGACGAAACCGGTTACGCCCTGGATCTTTCGAATCGCCGAGCACGTGGCCTTCCACCCAAGCTCGGGCAGCGCCATCTCGACGAGGATGTAGCCGGGGAGGAACTTCTTGGTGACATTCCGCTTCTTCCCATCCTTCACCTCGACGACTTCCTCGATCGGGACCTTAATGTCGGTCACGACCTCGGCGGAGATCTCGCCGTTGTCGATCAGGGAGCGGATGGTCTTCTCGATTTTATTCTCATACCCCGAATAGGTATGCAGAATGTACCAAGCCTTCGTCATGCGATAACCTAGAACACCAGGTTAATGCCGGCGACGAGCAGGGCGTCCAGCACGCCAAGCAACGCCGCGACGACGATCGTGGAAACCACGACCACCTTAACGGAGGAAACGACATCGTCGCGCGTCGGCCACACAACCTTACGGAGCTCGGCGACGCACTCTTTAAAAAACTGGACGATTTTCGACATACCAGTCCCCATTTGCTTTAAAATTTGACAGGCCAGGCAGGACTCGAACCCGCAACATTCGGTTTTGGAGACCGACGCTCTACCATTAGAGCTACTGACCTAGGAAGCATAAACGCTCTGTCTCCAAAGCGTTCGTGCCTCCCCGCTGGGGCCGAACGACCCCTGCGGGCGAACAGGCCCGCCGCCGCAGGGCGAGCTTACTTTACCTTCGTTTCCTTATGAAGGGTATGCTTCCGGTCAAACGGGCAGTACTTGCTGAGCTCGAGCTTGGACTGGGTGTTCTTGCGGTTCTTCTTGGTGGTATAATTCTTGCGCTTGCACTCGCTGCACTGCATCGCGATGATCTCGACTGCCGTCTTCTTGGCCATTTTCTTGTTCCCCTTGTATGGAATGGACGCCCATCCGCCCCGCGAAGGGCTTCCGGTGCCTGGATTTCAGCTCCCGAGCGGGATCGAACCGCTGACCTCAACCTTACCATGGTTGCGCTCTGCCGACTGAGCTACAGGAGCAAACATGCCGGTTTGCGCCGTAGAGATGCTCGGCTAACATAACAGAGCTTCCCTGAATTGTCAAGGCATTGTCACGGCGGGGAAAGGACTTTTGCCCGCCGGTTGGCAAAGCCGGCGCGACCCTTTATATTGAAAAAGATGAACCGGAAATTCCCTTGGGCCCTCGTCCTCTCCGGAGGCGGCTCGCGTGGACTTGCCCACGTGGGAGTCCTCGAGGCCCTTGAACAGGCAGGATACCCCCCGCCGGCCCTGATTGCCGGCTGCTCGATGGGAGCCATCGTCGGCGGGCTCTATGCCTCCGGGATGAACCCCGCCGAGATGCGGAATTTCGTCGGAAAACGCATCGACCTCACCGAATTCATGTCCGATTCCTCCGTCCCCTTCCCCGATTGGCCCTTTGGGAAGGCGATTAAACTCGGAAATGGCCTATCCAACCTCTTTCGCGAGCGCGGAATCGATTCCGGCGACAAGCTGAACGAGGTTTTGCTTCGGCTAACCGGGCGAACCCAATTCGGCGAGACGGCCATTCCCTTCTTTTGTAATGCCACCGACCTGTGTACCGGGCGCGAGATCGTCCCCGACGCGGGGTACCTTGCCGACGCGATGCGGGCGTCCGCCTCCTTTCCGGGGGTGTTCGCCCCCGTCCCGCGCGGCGAGACCCTCCTTGCCGACGGGTACCTCTCGCGCAACACCCCGGTATGGATCGCACGAAAGCGTGGATTTAGGCGCGTGCTCGCCGTTACACTCGGACGGCACGCGACCCTAGCCCCCTCCCGAATGCGAACCTCGGTCGACGTCCTTCTCCGCTCCCTCGACTGCGCCCTCGCGGCGCGGCCCGTACGGGCGGAGGACCTGCCGACCCTATCCATCGATATCGACAACGATCGGTCCCCGTTCGATTTTTCGAACCCACAGGACCAAATCGACCTTGGGCGCGAGACCACCGCCCGGGCAGGTCGGGAACTCGCTGCATTCTTCGAGCCCGGACCCATTGGCCCAGCCCGGCGGATAGGCCTCGCGCGGCGAGAGCGAGCGCGCGAACGACAAAGGAGCGAGCACCATGAGCGAACTTGACGGCGCCATCGAGCGCATATTGGCCAGTTACGAGGAATTCGGCGGGATAAACCTCACCGATAGCCACAACTTCCCAAACCGGGAGAGCGTCATCGGCGCCCTTGCCGACATCGAGAACGTGATCTTCCCGGGCTTTCGCGAGGACGCCGGACTTGAGCGGGATTCCCTCCGCTTCGTGACCGGGGAACGGCTCCATCGGGTTGTCCGGAACCTAACCGGCGAGGTACTAAAGGCGATTAAGCACATTTGCCTGACCATCAATCGGGACGGATCCGGCTGCTACAAGTACGCCGAGCAGATCGTCATCAGGCTGATCGACGAAATCCCCGAATTCCGCCGCCTCTCCCTAACCGACGCCAAGGCCGCCCTTGATGGGGACCCCGCAGCCCGGAGCATGGAGGAGGTTATCCTCTCGTACCCCGGCCTTGAGGCCCTGCTGGTCCACCGAATCGCCCACTTTCTGCATAGCCACGGGGTGCCGATCATCCCGCGGATGATGAGCGAGCACATTCATGGAAAAACCGGGATCGATATCCACCCGGGCGCCAAAATCGGCGAGGAATGCTTTATCGACCACGGGACCGGGGTGGTGATTGGGGAGACCTCGATCCTCGGCCGCCAGGTGAAGATATACCAAGGGGTTACCCTCGGCGCGCTAAGCGTAAAAAAGAAGATGGCCGACAAAAAACGCCATCCGACCATCGAGGACAACGTGACGATCTACGCCGGGGCAACCATCCTTGGCGGGGACACCGTCATTGGGCGGGGAAGCGTGATCGGGGGAAACACCTGGATTACCGAATCCGTCCCCCCCGAAAGCAAGATCTATAACGCCCCGGCATGACGGTCCGAGCCGGTGACTTCGTCATCCTGGGCGCCGTTCTCGCCTGCGCCGTGGCGGCGGGCTGGTATGTCTATGGGGGCCGCGAGGCCCCCGGCCAGCTCGTCGTCGAGGCTCCTGGCGGCTCATGGATATACCCGCTCGACCAGGATAGAGAGATTGAAGTTTCCGGCCCGCTTGGGCTCACCATCGTGCATATAAATGAAGGAAAAGCCCATATCGAGGCATCCCCGTGCCCAAACAAAACCTGCGTCGCGAGCCCGCCGATTGGACGAAAAGGCGAATGGACCGCCTGTCTTCCTAACCGGGTGTTTATCCGGATCGAGGGGGAGGAGGAAAACGTGGATGTGGTCGGGTATTGATGATTATACCTACCGGTAGGTATGTTCGCGCATTCTATACCTACCGGTAGGTATAGTAAGTGGTTATTTATCACCCCCGTTCTCTTGCCGATACTAATATTATGGCCACCCCAAAATCTCTCTTTTCTTCAATCTATATTTGGTTTTTTGCTTAATGGGAAGTACAATTAGACCGAGGAGTTCTCGCATAAAATGAAGGATTTCAAGACACTCAAATACTTCTGGTGCGCCCTTATCCTCAGCGCAGGAACAATGATTAACGCGTGGGGGCAATTTACGCCGGTCAACCTAACGACCCCCGACACCAACATCAGCGAGGCAGAGTATGTCGCAGGGGTCGTCTTCACAGTAACGTTCGCTGTAGGGCAAGAGCCTGTAATTGGAAACGAAATTCGCATTTACCAGAATGGCACCTTATTTCATACGCATACAGTCACTGTCAATGGACAACAGGTTCATCTCGTTACTATTTCAAGTACCGATTATCCCGGAGCACCCTCTGGCTTATACAACATAACAGCAAGACATTTTAACGGACTTGAATCCCCCGATAGCCCCATAGTTCCCGTCACGCTCGACCGCGTCATTCCCGCTGGATATACGGTCACGCTCCTTGATCCGATCACCAGCTTGAACGTGACGAACGCCTCTTTTACCGTCGCCGGGGGAGAAATCGGCACGAGCTGTGATTACGACATCACCGACGGTACGAACCACGTTATCGGCTCTGGAGCTATCTCTACTAACCCACAGACTTTCAATTCGATTAACCTCTCCTCTCTCACGGATGGACCCATTTCTATTTCCATCACCCTCACCGACAACGCCGGCAACGTAGGCGCGATCGCAACCGATTCGGCGACCAAGGACGCGACGGTACCAACGCTTACCATGGGCGCCATTACGACGATACCCGCCGCGCCGAGCCATGGAGCCGGTACCGCAACGCAGTTGACGGAAATCCGTATCCCATTCACATCATCCGAGAATATTAGTACGCCGACCGTGACGATCAACGGACAGGCGGCGACGGTGACGGGAGGGCCCACCATATGGCTCGCAGCGCATCAAATCGGTTCTGCCGAGCTCCTCGCCAATGGCTCGAACGCGCCCATTCGATACTCGATTACCGCATTCGCGGATACCATCGGAAACTTTGGCGCCGATATCATCAACGCGACCACTGGTCTTGTTGGGTACTACACCCTCACCTCGGCAAACTCAGGCGACCCCGCCGTAGCGGCGAACTGGACGCCAAACGCGGTTCCTACGGTAAACGACGATCTTATCGTGCTCGCGGCGCACACGATGACGCAAGCGTCGCAAATCGACTGCTATTCGCTCAACAACGGCGGCGGGTGGAACACGAACGGGCGGAACTATTCCGGCAGGCTGACGAACACCGGAACATTCACCCGCAATGGCGCGGGGACTGTGACCGTGGGCGGCGTCGCCGCGCTGGGCGGGACAGTCGTATACTCGGGCGGGGCAACCGTCGCGCTCGCCGGCGTTACGTCGTACAACAACCTAATCCTCAACACGGCGACGATTAGCGTCAACGCCGACCTCTCGATAGGCGGACAACTGCAAGTACTGGCCGGAAGCCTTTCGATAACAGGCGCGGGAAACGACCTTTCGGTTACCGGAACGACGACGAACAACGGGACGCTATCAATCGCCACGGCGTCGACGTTCACGGGGGCTGTGACGAACACGGGAACGATCAACTGCGGGACCGGAACGACAACCTTTTCCAACACAATCACCAACGCAACCGGCACGATCAACGGAACCGCGGGGACGCTAAACCTGAACGCGGGGATCAACGACGGAACGCTCCGCGCTTCCTCGGTCACCACGAACGTCGTCGGTTCCTTCGCGCCAGCCGCTGCCACCTTCAACCCGAACGGCGGAACCGTGTTTTTCACTGGGGCGTCGTCAACGACCAATCTTACGTATAATAATCTAACTATCTCCGGGGGCGCGCTCGACGCGACAGCGGGACTATCGGTCGCGGGAAATTTCTCGATAACGGGGTTAGCGACACTCGCATGTGGCACGTCCACCCTTGTACTGAACGGCGCGGGCGATCAAACGGTTACCACGAACGCGCAAACTTTCAATATCATCTCAATCGCGACCAGGGCGGCGGGGACCGTCACCTTCAACAACGCATTAAACGTCGCCGACCACGTCGACGCGGCAGGTGCCGGTTCATACGCCGTGACCATTTCGGACGGCGGATACG
>JAKPSR010000370.1 GCA_029571425.1 Spirochaetota bacterium
CGCCGTCGACTTCGCGACGAACGTATCCTTTATCCGCTGATACACGAGCGGGTACACCTTGTTCTTCGCCTGATCGTTCTCGTTTTCCTGATTCGCGCGGTACGGCGGGTTGCCGATGATGATATCGAAGCCGCCGGACTCGAATACGTCGTGGAAGTAGTAGTGCCAGAGGAACCAGGGGCGCTCGCGGCGGTTTGAGGCCTCGAACGCGTCGAGGCGCGTGAGCCGCTCGCGCGAAACCGCAAGAGCTTCTCCTGCCTTGTCGCGCGCCTTCTCCGTGGAAGGCTTCGGGTTTCGTCGGGCTTTCAGGTCGAGCTTCTCGTACTCTGCTTGCTTCTCCGCGATATCGCCTTCGAGCGCGCGGCGAACCGTATCGAGCTCGAGATCCTCGATCGCCTCGCGGCTCTGCTTTTTCTTGTCATGTGATCGCTCGGGATCATAGTATTCCGCGAGAAGCGCGAGCACGTCGACACCCGACTCCTTCATGATCTGCGCGGCGGACTTTCGTTTGCGCTTGTTAAGACGCTCAAGCTCGCCCGACTCGAAAAGACCGTCGGAAGCCGGGAGCTGATGCTTCCGGTACTCGGCGGCGTCGAAGACAACCGGCACGTCGTCGAAGGCTTCGGAGAGACTGTCGCCCTGCATGATCTTGAAATCGAGATTCGGGAGCGGCTCCGGGATCCTCGCGTCCACGACGAGCGAAAGAAAAAAGCGAAGGCGCGCGATGTCTACCGCGCCGGGGTCGATATCGACGCCGTAAATGGAATCTCGGATAATTTCGCGCTTGAGCCGCTCCGCATCGTCGGTTTTCTCAAGAACAGATCGCGCGTGTAGGAGCTCGCGGAGCATGCCCATCGGGAACGCGCCCGAGCCGATCGCGGGATCGAGAATCTTGATGGTCTTAAGCGCGTCAATCAATGTCGATTTTTGAGTCTCGCTCAGCGAAGCGACGTCTCCGTCGACGATGAGAGCCTTGATCGCCTTGCCGTCCGCACTGTCCGGTTCGACGCCGAGCTTTCGGGAAAGATGGAGGAGGAGCGAATGGCGGCACATAAAGCGCACGACCTCGAAGGGCGTGTAGATCGTGCCCTGCATATCCTTTTCGTTGTCCTCGATAAGCTGCTCGAAGATACGGCCGAGCATCTCGGGGTCGACGCCGACTTCCGCATCGGAATCATCGTTCTCGTCGATCGTGAAATTGTACTGGTTGAAGAAGTCGAGAAGCTCCTCGAAGAGGCCTCCCTTGAAATGGAGCTTCCGGTTGACCGCGTCCACGTCGTACTCGGGCTCGAAAAGTCCGCCGTTGAGGTAGGGGACCTTCGTCCCTGTCTCCATAAAAAGGTCATCCGCGCGCGGGGTGTTGAGTGTTTCAAAAAAGAGGGGGACGAGCGCCTCGGCGTAGAAGTTCTCGCGGTGCGACTTGAAAAGATTCATGAGGAAGTCCGGGTCGCCGTCTCGCGCGGCGTAGTTGGACGCGCCGAGCCAGCCCTTTTTCTCGATGAACTTGAGGAAGACGAGCCGCCCCATGAGCTTCTTGGAAAAGTCGCGGATCGGCTTGTCATCGGCGAGGCGCTCTGTCGCCGTCAAACCGAGGGAAACGCCGAGCAGTTTCCGGATGGCGTCGGTCGAAAGCTCCTCCACGAAGCGCTTGTAGTGATTGCGATACGAATCGAAAAAGGCTTTCCCGACCGCCTCCACGCTGAACGCGCGCTCGATGTCGGCTGGGGTGATCCGTTCGTTTTCCGCAAGCGCCGAGAAACGATCTGCCGCGGTGCGGGTCCGGGAGTCGGGCCCGAGTACGTACGTGCAACGGGTGGATCGGGTGTTGACGATCTTCGTCTCGCCTTCGGTTCGGACGCTCCGCTTCCAGGCATAACTCAAGCGCCATTCCGCGTTTCCTTCCTGATAATAGAACGCGAGTACTCCCGAGACGCCGATACCGTCCATGTATCCGTCGACGAGGGCACGCAATCCCGCGCGATTATTCCGGAGATGGATATCACCCGCAACTCGGACGGAGAGGACGTCGATCTTGGTCTCACGCGCCCCCGTTACCCGTATCTGCCCGATGCGGGTTATCGTGTGCGGGCCCTTCTTTTCGGTGACGGGATGCGGGAAGGGTTCCCATGAATCGGGGAACATGAGCGGCGCTAGGTTTTGCGGTACATCGGGCGAAAAAGGCGAGGCAATAATTTTTTTGATCTCGGCGTTCATTTTTTGATGCTTCCTTTAGTCCATGCCTCGCCCATAACGAAGCGCGCGGCCTCCCGCGTCAGTTCAAGATCGTTCTGGCGATGTGCGGGATTGGTGAAATTCGCTATGTCGAAACGTTCGAAGAGTTCCTTGAGGTGGCCGGCCTTTAACGCGTCGCTCAGGTTAAACGCGTTTTTCTCGCTCTTCCCGATCTCCTGGACGAGGCGCGTCGGGGCTGAGCCGTTCCGGATCAGGTCAATCGCCTTCGAGAAAAGCTCAATGTCCTCGCGCGAGAGGATGTCGGTATCGAGGGTATTGAGGAACGAGTCGACGTAGTTGATCGCGTTACGCACGTGCACGGGGTATTTCCGCGCCGCCGTCGTTTGCGCTTCCTTGATCGACTCTTCCCGCTCGTATGCGGCGGACGCTTTCCCGATGAGCGCGTCCCAGTCAAACTCACCTTGACCGGGCGTCTCGCCCGAGTCGGCGCGGAGGATACCGGCCGCTTCCATGAGGGTAATCTGCCGCGCTTCTGTCTCGCCCACGCGATAGAAGAGGTCTTTGGAAGATGTCGAAAGATAGAGCATCGGTTCCATCGGCGCGGCCGAGGCGCGAACGCACCGCATGTGCGCGGGAAGGCCCTTGATGCGCTCGAACTCGGCGGGATTTTCCTGGGCGAGCTCCCGGATTTCCATCATCAGCTTGAGTTTGGGGTTCGCCGCCTCGGAATCCTCGGCGCTTCCAGAGCCATAGAGACCGAAATGTTCGACCTCCTCATCGCTCGAGTAGATGGGCGCGTCTTCGCCGAACGCGGAGTGAAAGGCCTGCAGTTTCATCTGCGCCTTTTTCTTGAGCTCGATCACGTCGTCCACCCGGCTCATGGGAAAGAAGTTATAGATAAAGATCTTGTCCGCGACGCTTCCGACGCGGTTGACTCGGCCGATGCGCTGGAAGAGCCGGACTGAGTTCCATGGCGTATCGTAATTGACGATAGTGTTCGCCCGATGAAGGTTGACGCCTTCCGAAAGGACATCGGTCGTGACGATGATTCGATAGCGGCTTTCTTTGAGGCTGTGTGGGTAATTCGCGTCGAAGTTCCGCCTGATGAGTTCCTCGACTTCCATCTCCTCGTCGTTCGATCCCGTGGTTACGGAAATCGTCTCGTTGCGGTTCGCGGCGGATACGGCGAGTACGTCCGTTCGGCCATGCTTCTCGAGGTAATCGCGGATCATGATGACAGTATCCTCGGACTCCGAGAACACGACGAGGCGTTCGCCGGGGTTCTTTTCCTTCTTGAGCCATCCGTCTATCTGGCTCGCGAACATCTCGAGCTTCGGGTCTTCGGTCACGGCCTCCCATCGCTCGGCGAGCAAGAAGAGCTTTTCGAGGTCATCGTGGAGGTGTGTATGGAAGTCCGGGGAGAAGTCCTTTGGGGTGAGCGTCGTGATCGAGGGATCGCTCGCGCGCTTTAGCTCGATTTCCGCCTCGAGGCCCGCAATATCCTCGTTCGCGATGAATTGACGAACGTCGATGCTGTTCGAGTAATACACCGTACCCGCGTCGATCATGGTCATGAGCGCGGCCGTATCGTCCTTGAACCGGTTGAGCGAGGAGCGGAACGCGTGGAAACTCGAATCGAGGCGCTTGAGGAAGAACTGCACGATGAGCCGCTTGAGCTGTACGAACGCGTTTTCGGGAAGGTTGAATTTCTCCCGCGCGGGGCCCCGCACGTAGTCGAGCATCTTGTGATAGGCGTAATGGAGGCCATCCTCTCCCGCGAGGATCTCGAGGGTTTCGGTGAAAAGCGCGTCCATGTCGCTGTCTAGATAGTAGGGCACGGTGCGCGGGCTTTGCGTTTCGGGGAAGATGATGCCCTGATCGGCGAGGTCCTTCGCATACAGCTTGTTTTCTTTCAGGTCGTTTCGCGTCCGGCGGATCGTTATATCGGAAAGGACGAGTTCGCGGATCTCGCGGTAGATCTCCTTGACTTTCTCGTTCGCGGTTTTCACGTCGACGCCCGCCTTCTTCGCCTCGTCGAATGCCTTTTGCCGTTCGGAGAAGAACGCCTGAAGGTCGGTGACGGAAAGCGTCGAGTTGCGCTCGTCCTGGAAGAGCTTGATCAGGTTCAGGAGCTCCCGCGGATGATTGTTGAGCGGCGTCGCCGACACGAGTATGACCTTCTTCCGGCCGAGGTCTCCCGGCATCTTGCAGAGCTCGTTGAGCTGCGTGTACGCTTCTGTGTTGCTGTTCCGGAAATTATGCGCCTCGTCGACGATGATGAGCGCATACGACGATGGGTTTTCGATTTTATGAAGGCTGCCCGAGCTCACTATGTGG
>JAKPSR010000442.1 GCA_029571425.1 Spirochaetota bacterium
TCGACCACGAGCTGTTCTTTAATGTCTGCGAGGTCGGTCACGTCCGCGCGGCGCGGCACGGAAACGAAAGTCCCCTTAAGCGCGTCCGCGTCGAGGTTGATCCAGGGTGCGGTCCCGGACTTGGACACCTCTTTCAGGGCGTCCTTCACGACGGCGAGCTTCTTGCTCGCTTCCTTGATCTCGACGATGTCCCCGGCCTTAACGAGGTAGCTCGGCACGTTGACCGGCTTCCCGTTCACGAGGACGTGGCCATGCTGAACGACCTGGCGGGCCTGGTTGCGGTTGACCGCGAAGTGCATCCGGAACACGACGTTGTCGAGCCTGCGCTCCAGGAGACCGACGAGGTTCTCGCCGGTTACGCCGGGCATGCGAAGTGCGCGCTCGAAGAAGAGGCGGAACTGCTTCTCGAGCATGCCGTACATCCTCTTGATCCGCTGCTTCTCGCGAAGCTGGACGCCGTAGTCGGAGCGCTTGCCGGTGCGGGCCTTCGGGTCCTTGCCGGGAATCGCGCGCTTCTTGTTGATCGGGCACTTATCAGACTTGCAGCGATCGCCCTTGAGGAAGAGCTTCTTCTGCTCGATGCGGCAAAGTCTGCAAAGGGGTCCTGTATATCTAGCCATCTATCTCTCCTTCGTCAGATGCGCCGGGTCTTCCGGGGGCGGCAGCCGTTGTGCGGGATGGGGGTAACGTCGCTGATCGACTTTACCTTCAGGCCGAGCGCCCCGAGGGAGCGGACGGCCGACTCGCGACCGACGCCGGGGCCCTTAACGAACACGTGCACCTCGCGAAGGCCATAGGTAAGGGCCTTCTGGACCGCGGTCTCCGCGACGGTCTGCGCGGCGAAGGGGGTGGACTTCTTGGCGCCGTTGAACCCGAGCCCGCCGGAGGATGCCCAGGAAAGGGCGTTCCCCTTGAGGTCGGTGATCGTGATGATCGTGTTGTTGAACGTCGCCTGTATGTACACGTTACCTTCGTATACGCTCTTCTTTTCTTTCCGCTTTTTTACGGTTGCCACGTTAGTATTCCCTCCAATTACCGATTACTTCTTCTTGCCCGCAACGGTCTTTTTCTTACCTTTGCGCGTCCGGGAATTCGTCCGGGTCCGCTGGCCGCGAACGGGGAGCCCCTTCCGGTGACGGAGGCCGCGATAGCAGCCGATGTCCATGAGCCGCTTGATGTTGAGGCCGATTTCCGTCCGGAGACGGCCCTCGACCTTGAAATCCGCGTCGATCACCGTGGTGATCTGCTTGAGCTCGTCCTGGCTGAGATCGTTGATCATCCGGCCCGGCTCGATCTTCGCCTTCGCGCAGATCGTGTCCGCCGAGGGACGGCCGATGCCATAAATGTAGGTCAACGCAATGTTCACGTGCTTGTTAGGGAGATCGACTCCCGCAATTCGAGCCATGTGCTATTCCTCCGTCAGCCCTGGCGCTGCTTGTGCTTGGGGTTGATGCAGATGATCCGGACGATGCCTCGCCGGCGGATAACCTTGCACTTATCGCATATGGGCTTTACGCTCGTTCTTACCTTCATGATAAACCCTCCGAGAAAGGGGAATCATACCCCTTTCCGTCTTTTCTTTCTACAGGTTCCGCGACCTGAGCTTGCCTTTCTTCACCAGGCCCTCGTGGTGGTGCATCTTGAGCTGCGCCTCCACCTGGCTCATCGTGTCGAGGTCGACGCCGACGAGGATCAGGAGCGAGGTCCCGCCCATCAGCATCGATATCGACTGCGGGAAGCCGAAGAGCCGCTGGATGATCGTCGGCAGGACCGCGATCACCGCGAGGTACAGCGAACCCGGCAGGATGAGCCTGTTCAGGATGCGCTGCATGTAGTCCTCGGTCTTGTCCGTGCGGATCCCGGGGATCGAGCCGCCGTTCTCCCGTATCTGCTTCGCGATCTCTGTGGGGTTCAGGGTTA
>JAKPSR010000091.1 GCA_029571425.1 Spirochaetota bacterium
GTCGGCGCCGGCGGCGACGGCGGCCCTCGCTTCCTCGACCGTCGATACCGATACGCCAAGTATTCTCCCTTTTCCAATGACTGCGCGCGCGCGCGCGACGTCGCCGTCTTTCTGGCCAATGTGGAGACCGGCGGCGCCCGATGACGTCGCGGCGTCGAGCGAGTCGTTCACGATCAGCGATACGCCGAGGCGGTCGGTTACTGCCCTAATCTCGGCCGCGAGGCGGGCAAGGGCCGCGTTTGAGAGGCCCTTCTCGCGGAGTTGGACGATCGTTGCGCCGCCCGCGACAGCGGCCGCGACCTGCGTGGACAGGGTGTGCGGCGGCCTGAGCCATGCCGAGTCGGTCACCGCGTAAAGGAGAAGCGCGTCACGCAAGCCGCTCAATCCGCGCCTCCCTCGAGAAGGTCTCTTCGTCCATCAGCGCGAGCCGGTCGATGATGCGCGCGCGGAAGGAGCCGGTGCCCGACGGTAGGCCGAGCGAGGCGAGGGTGTCGAGGTCGGTCGCGGCCCGCTCGCCCGCGATGCCCATGGACGCTACGGCGGCGACAGCGGCGTCGGTGAGGTTTTCCGCGCGTCCCGCCTGCTTCGCCGCGCCGACGAAGGCGCCGACAATCGCGGAGAGCATGCAGCCAGAGCCGGTGATACGCGCCATCGCGGGATGCCCGTTGCGCACGGCGAAGGATCTGGTGCCGTCGGATATGATATCGATCGCGCCGGTCACGACGACGATCGCTCCGGTCCCCCGCGAAAGGGATCGCGCGAGCGCCGCCGTCGAGGCGATGGCCTCGGGCGACCCGGAAGGCGCCCCGTCATCGGCCGCGTCGACGCCTCGGGTGTTTCCGTTGCCCCCGTGCAGGGTCTTAATCTCCGAGACATTTCCGCGAATGACCGCGAAAGGTATCTTCCCGGCGAGACGGAGCGCGGTGTCCGTGCGCAGGCCCGACGCGCCCGCGCCGACGGGATCCAGAACGGCCGGGATCCCGAGGCGCATCGCGCGCTTGCCGGCAACGAACATCGATCGTATCGTTCGGCGGTTCAGCGTCCCGATGTTGAGCACGACGGCGTTCGAGATCGACGCGATGCGCGCGGCCTCGCGAACGTCGTCCGCCATGACCGGGGCGCCGCCCACGGCGAGCAGGGCGTTCGCGCAATCGTTGACGGTCACGTAGTTGGTGATGCAGTGCACGAGCGGGCGAGACCCGCGAACCAGTGCGACGAATTCGGCGAAATTCTCAGTTGACATCGATTTCCTCCCCTTCAAGTATCCTGTTGACGTTTCTGACGGCGCACATCTTTCCGCACATCGTGCAGCTGTCCTCCTCCGTGGGCCGAGAGGACGCGCGATAGCGCCGAGCTTTCTCCGGGTCGATCGCGAGCGAGAACATCGTTTCCCAATCGAGTTCGCGCCGCGCCTTGCTCATACGGTCGTCCCAGTCGCGCGCGCCGCGAATGCCCTTCGCGAGGTCGCCCGCGTGCGCAGCGATGCGGGACGCGACGATGCCCTCGCGCATGTCGTCGAGCGTTGGCAGTCTGAGGTGCTCGGCTGGGGTGACGTAGCAGAGGAAAGCCGCTCCCCGCGCCGCGGCGACGGTCCCGCCGATGGCGGACGTGATGTGGTCGTAGCCCGGCGCGACGTCGGTGACGATAGGCCCGAGCACGTAGAACGGGGCGTCGTGGCAGAGGCGACGCTCGAGGTCCATGTTCGCCTCGATCTCGTCGAGGCTCATGTGTCCCGGTCCCTCGACGATCGTCTGCACGTCGCGCTCGCGGGCCCGTCGAACCAGGTCGCCGAGGAGGACGAGCTCCCCGACCTGCGCCGCGTCGGTCGAGTCCGCGATCGAGCCTGGCCTGCAGGCGTCGCCTAGGCTCAGCGTCACGTCGTGCCCGCGGCAGATGTCGAGTACCTCGTCGAAGCGCTCGTAGTAAGGGTTCTCGCGTTCGGTCATCGCCATCCAGGCGAAGAGTAGCGAGCCTCCCCGAGACACGATGCCGGTAAGCCGCCGCTTCCCCCTGATGCGCTCGACGGTCTCTCGGGTGATCCCCGCGTGTATGGTTACGAAGTCGACCCCGTCCTCGGCGTGGGCGCGCAGGGCGTTGAGCCAATCGTCGGGGCTAAGGTCGCGGAGGCGCTTCCCGTATCGGATCACGGCGTCGTAGGCGGGTACGGTGCCGATCATCGCGGTCGACGCGGCGACGAGGGCGCGCCTGAAGGGGCGGGTGTCGCCCGACGAGCTTAAGTCCATGATCGCGTCCGCGCCCAGCTCGACGGCGAGACGAACCTTCTCCATCTCGGCGTCCGAGTCGCTCGCGTCGGCGGAGGTGCCGAGGTTGACGTTGATCTTGGTCGAGAGCGCGCGACCGACGGCGCGTGGCTCGAGGCTGGCATGGAGCCTGTTCGCCGGCAAGGCGGCGCGGCCCGACGCCACGAGCGCCGCGAGCTCTGGGGTCGGTATTCCCTCGCGCGCGGCCGCCCGCGTAAGCGCCTCCGTTTCGATGCCGAGGCGGGCCGCCTCCATCTGGGTCGCGTATTGTCGAGATTCGTTCATCGTTCCTCCCGACGCGATTTGATCGCGCGCGGGGGAACGGGGCGGGCATCGCCGCCTTCCGCGGGGGCGAAAAAACGCCTCCCGGCGGGAGGCGTATACATCAAATAGAATCTATTCGATCTATGCGTTGCTTCCCTACGCCAGTGTTAACTGACAGGTTCCAAGGGTTAGGTTTTAACCTTCTCAACCGTGAGGTTCCCCCGCAAACGAACTGCTTATCGTGTCGGTCGATGTATAGCACGCTTACGCTGGCCCTGTAAAGCCCCCGCGCGGCAGTCGGCGCAGGTACCCGTCAGCGAGAGGGTGTGCGAACGTATGTCGATGCCGTACGCCGTCTCATATCTCTCGACGAGAGGCTCAATCGCGCAGTCGCCGAGGTCCACGAAGCGGTGGCACCTTTCGCAGTGGAACCAGTGCCGATGTTTCCCTGAGTCCGAGACGGCGTAGTATCGCTCGGTTCCGTGCTCCTCGCACGCGAGGATAAAGGAGACGGCGAGCCCTTTCTCCTCGAGATAATGCAAGGCGCGGTAGACCGTCGCTTGGTCGAATCCCGCCGCGAGTCGGAAAACCCCCGCCGCGGAAAGGGGCTCATTCGCCTCACGGAGTATGCTCAGGGTCGATTCCCTCGCCCGCGTCACCGTGAGTTCCCCCGAAGCTGATCGCGAATGACGCGCGCCGCGGCCGCGCCGAGAAAGACCGCGCCCGAGGCGACTACCACCACCGCGCCCGTCGGCGCGTCGAGCGCCCAACCGACGCCGAGACCGGCCACGGAGAACGAGGCCGAAAGGGCCGTCGCTCCGACCATCATGCCGGCGAGGCTTCGCGCCGCGTAGCCCGCCGTACCGGCCGGCAGCGTGAGCATGGCGATGACCATCACGATCCCGACGAAGGTTTGGAGCAGGACGACGGCGACGGCGGTGATCGCGAGGATCGCCAAGAAAAAGAGATCGGTGCGTACGCCGCGCGCGCGCGCGAATTCCTCGTCGAATGACGCCGCCTCGATCTGCGGGTAGAAACGCCATGCCAAGGCGAGGACGACGGCGTCGAGCCCCGCGAGGAGCCAAAGGTCCCTGGTCGAGATCAATAGGATGTTCCCGAAGAGATACGCCGATGGGTCGGTGTACCCCGGGGTTTTCGCCATGAAGAGGACGCCGACGCTCATCCCGATCGCCCAGATGGCGTTGATGACGGTGTCCTCGCGTTGCTTCGCCTTCAGCGAGACCGCGCCTATGATCACCGCCGCCGCGAGCGCGAAGGCGATCGCCCCGGCGATCGGGGGGAAGCCGGGCAGGATACCAGTCGCCGAGAGATAGAGGGCCATGCCGATGCCTCCGAGGACGGCGTGCGATATCGCGCCAGCGAGCCCGGCGACACGCTTGACGGTGACGACGGACCCGAGGACGCCGAAGAGCACTGACGAGAGGAGGCCCGCCGCGAGGGCGTTCCGCAGGAAGGAGAGCCGTGGGTCGAGCAGGGCGTTGATGAAGTCGATCATGCGCCTTCCCCCGCTTTGCCGCAGCACGCCGCGTCGGCGACGTTTTCGCCGTGCAGCACCTTAAGCGCGTGCCCGCCGTACAGGTCGGCGGGAGCGTCCGTCGACGGCTCGACGCGATGGCGCACGATTCCCCGCGCGGCGCTTCCTTCGCCCCGATCGCCGACGCAGAGCACGGAATCGGTCAGCGACGAAACGAATCCGGTGTCGTGGGTGACGATAAGTATCGTCGTCGAGCCCTTCAGCGCGCCGAGGGTCGCGAAGAGCCTGCGTTCGCTTTCCGCGTCCATGTTCGCCGTCGGCTCGTCGAGCACGAGAAGGCGCGGCTCTCCGGCGAGGGCGCGCGCGACCATGACCCGGCGTCGCTGCCCACCTGAAAGTGCGCCATACGGACGCGCCGCGAGGTCGGCGACATCGGCGATCTCGAGGGCTCGCTCGACCGCAGCGTCCTCGCCTCTTGAGCGGCGCGCGAGCGGGGCGAGCCTTCCCATGCGGACGACCTCGCGTACCGAGATCGGGAAGCTCGGGTCGAAGCTCGCGTGCTGGGGAACGTAGCCGACGAGGGACCGGCCCTCGGCGAGCGGGCCGCCGAAAAGGGCGATCGAGCCGGACGAGGGTCGCTCGAGCCCAAGGAGCAACTTGAGTATCGTCGTTTTGCCCGAGCCATTGGGCCCGACGAGGGCGGCGAACTCGCCCTCGTGGAGGTGAAAGCTCGCCTCGTGGATCACCGGAACGTCGCGGTACGAGAACGAGACCGAGTCGAAGCGGAGAACGACGGGCTTCGCCGCGCTTTGCTCGTTCATTACGGGGTCTCCCGCGCGGCGCGCGCGAGCGCCTCGCCGATGCGAGAGATGTTCTCGAGCCAGTCCGGGGCGAGCGGGTCGAGCGGCACGACCTCGGCGCCGATCGCGTCGGCGACCGTGCGGGCCGCGCCCGTCGGGAACTGCGCCTGGACGAAGATCGCGCGGGGGCGGTCTTCCTTCGCCTCGGCGATGAGTTCGGCGAGGACGCGGGCCGACGGTTCCTTTCCTCCCGTCTCGACCGCTTCTTGCTCGATCGCGAATTCGTCGAGGAAGTAGCCAAACGAGGGATGAAAGACGAAAACGCTCGTTCCCCCGAGCGGGGCGAGGCGACCCTTTAGACCGTCGAAGACCCGATCGATGTCGGCGATAAGGGAGTCGCGCGCGGCTTCGTACGTGCTTGAGCCCGCGGGATCAGCCGCGGACAAGGCGCTCGCCACGTGGGCGGCCAGTATCTTTGCCGGTTCCCTGCCGAGCCAGGTATGCGTATCGCGCTCGATGCCTTCAGGCTCGTCGGCGTGTTTTTCCCCCTCGTCTCCATGATGATGCTCCTCGAGGTGACGGAAGGCGACGCCGTCGACACCGTCGACGATCGTAAGGTTGGGGGCGATCTCGCGAACCTTCGGGACGAGGGAGCGCTCGAAATCGGTGCCCGAGAGGATCCAGCATGCGGCGCGGGATAGCTCGGTCATCTGCTGGGGGGTCGGCTCGTAGGAATGCGGATTTTGCCCAGGACCGACGAGGACGAGCGCTTTAACGCGTTCCCCGCCGATCCGCTCGACGAAATATCGCTGGGGCAGGATGCTGACGGCGACGGTGGGCACTGGTTTCCCGTCGGGCCCGAGCGAGGCACCCGCGCGATCGGCGCGCCGCGCGCAGGCGGGAAACAAGGTACATAACGCGATGGCGAGAAGGGCTACTCTGGGCATAGGACGTTTCTCCTTACGCCCAATATACGTTCTCAGGGTGAAATTTGCAAGTCATTCGCAAATTTATGTATATACCTCACATCGGTTGCGGCCCGCGTTCTTCGCCTTATACAGCATTTCGTCGGCTTGGTTGATCATCTTTTCGAGGGATTCCCCGAGACGGTTCGTGATTCCGGCGCTGATCGTCGCCGAGACGCGCCGCCCGTCGGCGTCAAATTCCTCGCGCTCGACGAGGAGGCGAATTTTGTCCAACACGGCATAGGCGTCCTCCCCGTCCTTGCAATTTAGGAGGACGCAGAACTCCTCTCCCCCGAAACGCGAAAGGACATCCGCCTTTCGGAGGTTCCGCTCAAGGATGCGGGCAAGGCCCTTGAGCACGGCGTCGCCGGCGGCGTGGCCGTAGGTGTCGTTTATCCTCTTGAAGTGGTCGATGTCGATCATGGCGACCGCGAGCCGGAGGCTTCCCCGTTTCGCGTTCTGGAAAAACGATTCCCCGACCTCGAAAAAATATCGTCGGTTGTAGAGGCCGGTCAGGTAGTCCCGATTGGCCATCTCCTGGACCTTCTTCCGCTCCTCCTCGAGCTCGGTGACGTCGTCGACGGCGACGATCGCCAGCTCCTCCCCGCCGAACTCGACGAGCCGGGCCTTGATGCGAAAGCGCTTCTCGACCGGAAGCCCATTGATGTAGAAGGTACGGGAAACGTAGGTGTTCTGGATGTCGCCAGGGGTGGCGAGGCTATTCGCGATGCACGAGCGGATGGTGCACTCCCCGCAGGCCGAGGTCGATCCGCAGGGCCGTTGCTGCTCGATCGCGAAGGCGCAGCCCAGGGTATTACCGCACAGCTGGTTCAGTACCTCTTTCTCGCTTTTCGAGAACAGCGAGCGGTATACGTCGTTCACCTTGCGCACCCGGAAGTTCCCGTCGACGATGAAGACCGCCGAGCTCAGGTTGTTGAAAAGGAATTCGGCGAAGTCGGGCGAGGTAAGCAAGGTTTCGGCTGGCGCGGCCATGGGCTCCTCCGTAAAAATGAACGGCGCGATACCAGAGTGTAGTGCGCTGAATTTCCTTTGTCAATTTGCGCGCCCCCGTGCTATGGTGTCGACATGGAATGTAGGCGGGGATGCGGCGCGTGCTGCGTCGTCATATCGATTAGCTCGTCCCTGCCGGGGATGCCGCTCGGGAAGCCCGCGGGCGTCCGGTGCGCGAACCTCTCGGCCGCGAACGAGTGCCGCGTGCACGGGACCGCCGCCTACCCGGCCGTCTGCGCGGCCTTTACGCCGGACCCCGCGCGCTGCGGGACGATCGACGCGGACGCGTATCGTCTCCTCGCCGAGCTTGAGCGGCTCACCGAGCCGGACCGATCGGCGCCCTAACCGCGCGGGAGGTTACCCGTGTCGCGTTCGACGCTTGCCGCGCGCCGGGCGAGCCAGAGAAGGAGGGCCACCGCGGGGATCGCGGCCAGGGCGATCAGGTTACCCTCCGAAAGATAGACGAGCCATCCGCGAAGAAGGTTTCCCCCGTCGAGGTAACTCGTGAAGATCCCGTCGTAGCCCTCGACGCGGTAATTCGCCTGAGCCGCCATCCGGGTGAACATCGGGGCGAGGGCCGACGCGAAGTAGAGGTTGCCGATCACCACGGGTATGCCGATGAGGAACGAGCGGACGATGTTCCCGCCCGTCGCGAGGCATATCATCGCCGCGGGTACCGTCAGGTTCGTAAGATCCCCAAGAGGAATAAAGTTCACGCCGGGAAGGACGAAGGCGAGTACCAGCGATGCCGGGATTAGGAGGAGAGCCGTTACCATCACCGAGGGGATGCCGAATAGGACGGCGACGTCGAGGCCGATAAAGGTCTCGCCCATGTCCGGAAATCGCCGCTGTATGAATCCCTTCATGCCCTCCGAAATCGGGACCAGTGCCCCGCCGAGTATTCCGCACATCAGCGGAAGAATGTAGATGACCCCGGCGAAGCTGACCGCGAGCTCGGCCGTCGCCTTGAAGGGGTAGCCCGCCGCGACGGCGAGAGCCGCGCCGAGGAAGAATCCGATCACCATAGGTTCGCCGAGTAGGCCGATTCGCCGCTTGAGGGCTTCCGGGTCCGCGCGAAGGGAGCGAAGCCCGGGGACGCGGTCGATCAGGGCGTTGCCCGCGACCCCGATCGGGTAGTAGGTGAGGCCGGAAAGGTGCGGGATGCAGATGCCGCGCATGCCGGATTCCCTGTTCGCGCTCGGCGCGCTCCAGTCGGATATCTTCAGGGTCAGCGCGAAGGCGGCGAGGCCGAAGACCACCGCGACGAGGGCTTTGCCCGTCGCCGCGTGCACGGCGGCCGAGACGAAGATCACGTGCCAGTAGTTCCACACGTCGATGTTGACGGTTCTCGTCTTGCGGGCGGCGAGCATCAACGCGTTGATGGCCATGAATGAGACCAGGAGGAGAGGGGCGAGGGGATACTGCCAGGAGACCACCGATAGCGGGATCCACCCGGTATCGAGCACCGCGAAGTCGAGACCCGTCCTCGCTACCAGCGCCTTGATGACCGGGTTTATGATCCCGACGTAGAAATCGAAGGTCATGAAAATTCCGATGAAGCCGATTCCCAGGGTCAGGGCCGATTGAGCGGCGGTTCGTGGCTTTATCCCGAACACGAGCGCGAGGACGAAGATGATCGCCGGGAGAAGGACGAAGGCCTTGAACGAGAGGAGATAGAGGACGGCGACGTTCAGTGTTTGCATCAATTAGTTTCCTTCTTCACAATACTTGCAGATAATGGCATCTTAGGCAAGGGCCATATAGATATGGTAGGCGATTGGGCAAAAAAAAGCGCGGGGAACACTATCCCCGCGCCTTGCCTGATTCGGCTGTTTCTACAGGCGGAAACGGTTGAGGTCCTCAACCTTGTACCAGTCGATAATCTTGTCAGACATTCCCTTCATCGAGCGGGCCCACCCCGGGATGAAGAGCAACGGAAAGAGAACCATGCACGCAAAGGAAAGGGGGCCGAACAGCATGGCCGCGAAAAGGCGGCTCAGGATATTCCCCGTGCTTCGGTTTCGCGCGGGCAGGATGGGAATAACGTTGAGAATCGAGACGAGGAGGAAACCCATCCAAAACATCTTGTTGCTCTGCCCGAATAGGGCGAGGAGCCGAAGGAAGGCCTCCCCTGGTTGCACCGTTTCCGAATCACCGCTCTTAGTCGTGTCGCTCATAGTCGCTCCTTGTTGAAATCTTGCCCGCGAGTCATTTCTGCCCGGGGCGTTAGGTTGATAATACCACGGAATTTCCGGAAGTGGTTTTTATCGTCGCCATTGCATTCCCTCTCGCCATGCCTATACTTTTAGACATACGGAGGCGCGCATGATATCCCTCGCGAACATGAAAGTACGGAAAAAGATGGTATTCGTCTTTTCGATGATAAACCTGGTATTTATCGCCGGGTTTGCATCGGTCATTTTCTTCCTGCAGACGATCAATAAGGCGACCCACGACATTTATAACGAAGGCTTGATAGGGGTCGAGAACCTGATCGAGGCGGACAGGGACGCGTACCAATCAAGCCTCGCCATCGCGCAAGCCTTTAACTTCTCGATCGCGAAGGACGGCGACAAGGTGAAGGCGTATATCTCGGATATTACCGGGAACCTCACCCAGGTTGAGGAGCGGTTCACTAAGTTCCGGACGATATACGTCCAGAGCGGGAGGCCGCCCCACGAGGCGTTCGATCGTTTCGACGCGCAATACACCAAGCTCAACGAGGTAACGAGCACCATACGGCGCGAGTTGATCGATGGGCGCGTCGACGCGGCGCGCGCCGTGTACTTCGGGTCCTACGAAGCCGCTTTCTCGGCCGTCCGCGGGGCGATGGATGACCTGACGGGCTTCATGCTTAAGGAGACGGAAGCCGATTACGCTGCGAGTAATGAGGCGTATCAGGATATCTTACGCACCCTCCTCATTATTATGATCGGCGTTGTTCTGATATCGGTCGGGTTTGGGGTGGCCCTCAGCAGGGCGATAGCGATCCCCATCGGCGACCTAAAGACTTTCTCCCATGCCTTCGGCGAGGGAGACCTTACCGTAAGCCTCTCCGAGCGCACGATGAGGCAAAAGGACGAATTCGGGGACCTTTTCCGGGGTTTGTCCGAGATGCGCGAAAAGCTGAACACGGTTATCGAGAACGTCCGCGACGTCGCCGGGTACGTCTCCTCCGGGAGTTCCGAGCTGAGCGCGACCGCCCAGCAGATATCTCAGGGCGCGAGCGAGCAGGCCTCGGTCGCCGAGGAGGTCGCGTCGTCGACGGAGCAGATGAGCGCGAACATCCAGCATAACGCCGAGAACGCCAAGCAAACGGATTCCATCGCGGTTAAGGCAGCGCGCGACGCGGAATCGAGCGGCCAGGCCGTGCGTGACGCCGTGCTCGTGATGACCGACATCGCGGCGAAGATATCAGTCATTGAGGAAATCGCGCGGCAGACGAACATGCTCGCGCTGAACGCGGCGATCGAGGCCGCGCGCGCGGGCGAGCATGGGAAGGGCTTCGCCGTCGTCGCCGCCGAAGTGCGCAAACTCGCCGAGCGGAGTCAGTCCGCAGCGGGCGAGATCGGAGCCCTCTCGCGCTCAACCGTCGAGGCGGCGACGAACGCCGACGCCATGCTCAATCAGTTGGTGCCGGATATCAAGAAAACGGCGGACCTCGTGCAGGAGATCAGCGCGGCGAGCGCCGAGCAGCGCGCCGGGGTCGAGCAGAGTAGCCAGGGTATGCAACAGCTGGACACGGTAATACAGCAAAACGCCTCAGCATCGGAAGAGCTCGCCTCGACAGCGGAGGAGCTCTCCTCGCAGGCCGAGCAATTAAGCGAGCTGCTTCGTTTCTTCAAGCTTCGTGGGCATTGACGGGCAGGCGGGGCCGCGAAGGGCCCCGCCGTCGTCAGAATCGCATCTTTACCGATAGACCGGCGGCGGAGCGGTATGGCGCAAGCGATATACTCGGTCCGAGCGGTCGCTCGCCGCCGAGTTCCTCTTCTCCCGATCCCGTGAACCACCGCGCGAAGCAGGAAAGCTCCAGGCTAAGTCGCGGGATCCAGGTCGCCTCCGCGAGAAGGACGGCCGATCGGTCGACGAGGTTCATCAAACAGCCCGCCTCGAGTTTCCATCGCGCCGCCTGGACGTCCTCAATCTCGGCCCCGAGAAAAAGGTACTGCCGTCCAAGTAGGACGCGATCCCCATCGATAAGCGCGGCGACATTGTAGTCTTGCGCGTCCGTTGCGCCAGCGCCTAGGTATATGTACTCTGCGCGAAGAGTCGTCCCGTCAATGGGCGGTAAATAGGAAAGTCCTGCCGAACCCTCGAGCGATTCGCTGTCTTCTGGCGGGATCGCCGCCTCGGCGTACCAGGTGACATCACCCGTGATCAGGGCGATATCCGCCCCGAGCCAGAGCGTCGCGTCCTCGCCCGCGCGGCGCAACTCCCGAAAGCAGGACACGGATGCGTCGATCGCGTTGGTTCGTACTTGCGCCTTAACGCCCCATGGTACCGCGTCGGCGTCTAGTTCTCCGATGTCGGGTACCGTTGAGTGCGCTCGTCCGTCGGCGAGGGCGTATGCCTCCAAGGAGATGGATCGGGGAAGGGCGAGCGAGGACCAGAAGCCCGCGCGCCCGCGCACGATGTCGAGGTTCTCCCCGGGGAACTCGCTTTCGGCGGTTCGCGAGGTCGGGTTATACAAATAGGCGGATCCCCACCCGACCGGCACGATCCCCGCGCGCATGCTCACCCGGCCGAGCGTCGCCTGTGCGTACGCTTGGTCAAGGAAGAACCCGCGGTGCAGGTCATCCCCCGGAGGCAGATCCGCAGGATCCGCGGGCGCGGCCGCGCCTGCGTCATAGACGATGGCGAGCTCGGACGCGAGTCCGTAGTCGAGGGTATAACCGCCTTCCGCACGAAAGAGCATTCCATCCTCGGGCGAGAGTTCGAGCACGAGCCTGAGCTCGCTCGAGAAACCGCCCGCGCCCGCGTCGCGGGCAAGCCCGCACAGGCCGGCCGCCTCGAGGCTTCCCGATACGACGGGCACTCCGCTTTCGGCTTGCGACCAAATCGGGATAAGCAGCATAAGGAGGGCGACGACGTGACCACGATCGATAGCTTTCATACGTCTTCCTTTACTGGTTAAATCGGGCCGGGTCAAAGTACCGGTCCTCGATTGGCATGTCGAATTCGGCCTTGTCGAGGCGAACCTCGGTGGACGATCCTTTCCTCACGTTTCTCATGACCATCTTTCCCGCGCGTCTTCGCGACCCGAAATCGCGGAAATCAGAAAAGTCGAGTTCCTTGTAGTAGCCTCCTTCCTTAGCGAGGGAGAAGCTCGCCTTGACGACGAGAAAGGTCGAGCGGTCCACGGTGAGGCGAACTGCGTCGTAGGCGGCGTCCGGGCTCTTCCTCTTTCCCTCGAGTTCCCACGTCGCCGCGCTTGCGCCGGTCAGCGTAAACTCGTAGTCCTCTTCCCACGACCCGCCGCCGAGATCGTCGTAGGAAAAATCACCCCCGATGCCCTGCACCGACCCGGAGCGCGAGGATCCTCCGATTTTCCGTACCCGCCCCGTCGACGGGAAGAAAACCCAGCTATTCTTTTCCCTTGAGAGGATGCGCATACCCCGTACCGTCTTAGGCGCGCTGAACTCGATCATGGAGTCGCCGTCGGCGTTTTCGAGCGCGCGTAAGGAAAAGACCCTCGGCTCGGACCCGTCAGCCGGCTTGATCGACATCGTGAATTCCATCCGTGACGATGCGTTCTTCTCGTTCGCGTCGACCTTCCGGACGATCGAGAGGGCGGTTTCCTCGGCCTCGACGAACGAGAGGGAGAGGATAATTGCTACCGCGAGCGATAGAGACTTCTTGCTCATCATCATTTCGATTCCTCCTTGCGATTTGAGACGTCGCCGCGCTCGACTGGTGCGAGTGCGGCGGGTATGACTACGATGGCGACGAGATAGCAGAAAAGAATGCCGATTGACAGGGTGACGCCGAGATCGGCGATGCCCTTGAACTTCCCGACGAGCGCGAGCGAGCCGAACCCGATCAGGGTCGTGAGCGCGCTTAGCGTTACCGCCTTTCCCGTCTTTTGGAGCGCGATCGCGGCGTCCCCCTCGTCGCGGAGGGCAGAGGCGACGTGCACGCAGTAATCGATCCCCATGCCGATGATTAGCGGAAGCGCGAGGGCGTTGACGACGTTGAATTTCCCGAAGAGGGGATACAGGCCGAACATCCAGGCGATGGCGCAGGCGAACGCGAGGAACGTGGCGAGCGTCGCCTTTACCGAGCGATATCCCGCCGCGACGAGCGCGAAGATCAGGACGAGCACGATGATCCCCGCGGTGCGCGCTTCGGTTAGTATTTCGCGGCCAAGGGCAAGTCCGAGGCTTAGAGTTCCAGTTGCGCGAGGATCGACCGCGGCAAGACCGTCGGCGAAGCGGACGAAGTTCTCCTGCCCGGCAAGGCCGGCGCTGCCTTGGATGATGACCAGGAATCTGTCGCCGTCTGGGTTGATGAGCTCGAGCCGCGCCGATTCAGGGAGGTCGGCGATCTCGACCATTCGGCCGGGTCGAGCGAGGGCGCTGAACTTACGGTCAAGCACCGTTGCGAACGCGTCGTCGATTTTGGTAAGTCGCCTCGCCGCCTCGCCCGGATCCAGCTTGGCGATTCTTTCGCGAAGGCGGGCGAATACTTCCGCGCCTGGCTTTCCCGTCTCTGTTCCCAGAATTTCGCGGATCATCGCGTTTCGCTTGCGAACAGGCAGGGATCGCTCGCCGAGGGAAGCGGCCGCGAGATCGCCGAGCTCGATCATGTTCCATTCGAGGCGTTGCACCTCGTCCGAGAAGGCGACGACATCGTCCTCCGACCACGCCGGGCCGATGCTCCGATCGCCCTTCTCCGAGAGGCTGGCGAGAATCCTGAGCCGCTCCTCTTGCTCGACCGGCGATGGTATATAGTCGGCAACGGACTCTACCCGCCGAACGAAGGGTGCGTCTTTGAAGGCCTCCGCAAGGGTGCGCGCCTCCTCGACGCTCGCGGCTTGCGCGAGATGCTGCCATGTTGAGATGCCGAATCGCTCGGCGACAGCGTCTTCCGTTCGTTTTGCCTGCGTTTCCTGGGGGCCGATATTGCGCATGTCGTAGTCGAATCCGTTGCGCGGGATGCCGATGAGCGAAAACGCGGTCAAAAGGGCAACCGCCAAGAAAACGGCGACGCGATGCTTTCTCGAAAATAAGGCAACCTTCGTCGGGATGATAAACGAGAATGCTTGTCGCCGTCGCTTTTCTTTTCTCTTTCCGGGGAACGCGCCGAGCAGGGCAGGAAGAACGATAAACGCCGCCGCGAGGGTGATAACGACGCCCGTTCCCGCGATGAGCCCGAATTGCCGGAAGGCGAGTGTTTTCGTCAGCAGTAAGGAATAAAACGCGAGCGCCGTTGTCAGCCCGCCGATCGCGATAGGCATCCCGGCCTCGGCGAATATCTTGCCCATGGCCTCCTCGGGCAACGCGCCCTTGTGCGTTTCCTCGTCGAACCGCGACACGATGTGTATTCCGAAATCGATTCCGAGGCCGACGAGCAGGGCGCCGAAGGAGCTCGTGACCATGTTGAGATTACGGACGGTCAGCGCGGCGAAGGCGAGATCGATGACGATTCCTGCCGCGAGGGCGGCAAGGGCAAAGAGGATCGTCCTTCTTCTGTTGAACGAGAAGCAGAAAAGGACCACGATAAGCCCAAAGGCGATCAGGGACGGATAAAAGGTATCGGAACCGATTGCTCGTTCTTCGTCTGCCTCGTTTTGGACATCGCCGGTGTAGGAAACGGAGATACTTGGGTCTTTCGCTGACGCCTCTCTCGCGAGTTCCATCGCGGCGTTTGATAGCGCGGTGAGTTTAGATCTGTCCCCAATGTCGAAGCTTGGGCGGATAACCATGAGTAGGGATCTGCCTTCAGGGTCCATCAAGTATTCCTCGCCGAAAAGCCAGGCGTCCGCGAGGCCCTCTGCCTTCACCCAGACATCGCCCCCATCCGTCGAGACTGCTCGTTCAAGTTCCTCGGCAAATAAGGCGAACTGAGACATCATCGCGTACGAGTCGTCCTCGCCCTCAGATCCCTCAACCTCCTCGTCGTCGCCATCCGCGAGCTTTTCCTCGATGATGTCGTTTGTCGCGCGGAGAAGAGGAAGAAGCCTTGTCGAGGCGAATATCCGTTCCGTATCGGCGAGGTCCTCGTTCTTTTGCAGCAATAAGCCCCACCGCTCCGCGAAGTTTCGGTCAAAGCGGTATTGGACCGATCGGACGAGAGCTCCCGTTCGGCCGTCTGTCCTGAAGGCCGTGGAGAGAGCTTCCGCCGTTTTGATCAATGTTTCCCGTTCCGGGCCCTCAACCAAAGCGATCAAGGTCGATGTCGTCTCGAACTCGTCCGTGATCTCGGTGTAGCTTTGCGCCACCGGATTGTCCAACGGCAGCATCTTGGCTATATCCGTATCGACTCCGAGGCGGGTTATCGCGATATCCGATAAGACCAAGACGAACGCCGTTGCGAGCAAGATCGTTCGCGCGTGTCGGATGATTCCTCGTCCAAGAAGATCGCTCGTTTCTCGTAAATTCATTTAATACCTCCGTAATTCTGTTGATGACTAACTGGTTAGTTAGTCATTCGAGGTCAACTAACCGTTTAGTTAGTATGGTGCTTTGCCAATACCCTAAATAACTGGTTAGTCAGTAATCTGCAAATATAACTCACTTCCGTTATCTCCTCTACGCTTCCGGGTGTCCGTGCTTATGTGGAAAACCTTGTACGGTATACGCAAAATGTGTACCCAGAAAGGATTCAATGAATTGCTTTCTGAGAATAGTCTCTTCGATTCCGTATCTTTCCATCCATATTTCGTGATAGGCGACATAATCGAGCATCGGCATGATCCCGGTAAAGAATTCCGTTACCATGGCTTTTGATCGATTCGTTCCTACTTCGATAGCCCATCCTTCTGTGGTCGAGAACATGCGTGTTATGATTTCATCCAGCATGGAGAAAATTTGTGTATTGATGGGCGTTCTTTTTGCGCATTCCATAATGACTACGCGAATGACGTTTTGGCGTTCCTCAAGCAGATCCAATATTCGGTTCATTATTTGCGCTGCGGCTTCGGGCGAAGTAATGTCGATTATGCGTGTTTCCTTCGAAACAAGAAGGGTCAGGATAGCGTCTTTTAGTTCGTTAAACAGTATTGAAAGCAGGTCCTCTTTGCTCTGATAGTAATAGTAAATAAGGGCTTTGTTGACCCCTGCGAGTTTGGCAATTTCCTCGACCCGAGCGCCATCGAAGCCACGATTGGCAAAAACGGCAGCTGCTGCGGTGAGTATGCGTTCTTTTGTTGTCTCGTCCTGTGGTTGCTTTTTCATATTACTCTTTCCGGCTCGTTAATTAACCGGTTAGTTAATATATAATTCTCATCCACCGAATTGTCAATAGACCAAGCCTACTCATTCTCATTAGTAACCACACCATGATGAAATACCACGCGGGCCTCAAGGGAGCGTTTTGCGCAAAAATCACGGATTTCGATGGCCATTTCGTCCCAGTACGGGGATCCAGGGGTATATGCATGCCCATAGAGGCCCAATAGCTCGGGATGCCGCGCTAAAAGCCAAGCGCGAATGCGCGAACGGATTTGGCCGCGAACGTTAAGGTTCTCAAAATACCAAAAATCCGCGAAGGGAGCCGTTTCCTCGACGATTCTTCGCCAGTCGGTTACACCAGGCAAGATGGGGCCAACGAACACATAGGTGCGTAAGCCTTTCGCCTTAAGCTCGGCGAGCGCGGCGATCCGGCGGGCAATCGGGGCGGCGCCGGGTTCGATTTCCTGGCGCACGCGATCGTCAAGGGTGGTGATGGTAAGACCCGCTTCGCAGTCCCGGAAGCGCGAAAGAACGTCAACATCCCGGAGGATGAGATCCGATTTCGTCTGAATACCGAGCCTCGGCTCGAGAGCCACGAGTCGTTCGAGAACGTGTCGGGTAACGGTCGCCTCGCGTTCCTGGGGTAGGTATGGATCAGTGTAGGTATGGATCAGTGACTGAGGAAAGGAATACTCGTTTTCCTCGGTACCGATTGCTCGCAACAGGCACAAGCTGGGGTGCGTTTTCCTTGATATCGACGAAACTCCCCCAAGGGCGATTTTGGCCCGCGAATCGGGTCATGAAGCAGGCATAGCAGTATATGCACCGATGGCTACATCCGATAAAGGGGTTGATTACGTAATCTGCCCCCGGTAGGCCTGAGGGCGTGAGTATAGAGCGGGCGGAAACGCGGGAAACGTCCATATTACCAGATAGTATCTCTATTCCGTAAAAAATCATCAACTGATACGAGAAACCGCCATAATATGCGTAAAATCCACCTTAAATGGCTTGACAGAATTTATAAAACGAATGGAATATAGGGATACTAATCACCTGTAAACTCCAAAACCAAAGGAATAGTCAAAATGTATAAAAAACATTTAACTTTTATTTTTTCCCTTTTTTGTGTCGCCGGCGTATTCGCGAGTGGCATAAACGAGGCGGATGAAAAGCCGGTCAAAGATCCCGCAAGTTGGCAGGAAACGATCGACATAAACGATAAAAGTCCCGGTAAGTACAATTTCTATATTCGGGCGGCCGATCGAGGCGGGAACGTTGAGATCTCCGGTCCATACAATATGTTCATAGATCCTGAATCCGATCTTCCGATCGCCGGCGTGACGAATCCGCGGGCAGAGATGCGAGTCCCTGGTAATCTTAATATCGTAGGTACCTGCATCGACGACGATGCCGTCGATCACGTCGAGCTCTATCTCGATGGGCAGGAAGAATCCCCGATTCGTGCCGAGGGAAAGGACTTTTGGTCATATTACCTTGATACCACGAAGATGGAGGAAGGCCTGCACACGGTTACCGTTTACGGCGTTGACGTGAATGGCCTTGCCGGCAATAAACGAACGGTAACTTGGCACCTCGATAGGAAAAAGCCGCAGTCGGCGGTGAATAACCATAGTCTTGGGGATCTCGTCGCGGGTAAGCTCGTTTTGACCGGTACTGTATTCGACGGGAATGGCATCGCGAGTCTCGAGTATTCCGTCGACAGGGGGGCTCATTTCCTTCCTGTCTCCATCAACGTGAACAAGAAGACGAATACGGCGACCTTTTCCCTCGAGATCGATACCCTTTCTATGCCCGACGGCCCGGCGGTTTGTTGGTTCCGCGCGAAGGACATGCAGGGTTCGATCGGTATTTATACCTTCCTGTACTTTGTCGACAACACCAAGCCGGACGTTCGTATCCTGTATCCCCGCGAGGATAAGGCGGTTAATGGAAAATTTACCGTCGCCGGTTACGCCGGAGACGCGATTGGGCTCGAGTCGCTTTCGTGGAAGATGGGGAAGGAATCCGGCGTCTTCGACCTGACGCTCGGCAATCCGTGGTGGGCGCGCGAGTTTGACGTAAGCGGCCAGGGCTCGTCGGGTGTCGATCTCGAGATCATTGCCGTGGACCTTTCGGGGAACGTGACCGCGGCGAAGCGCAAGATACTGGTCGACCCGCAGGCGGATTTACCGATCGTTTCCCTCGTCGCCCCGCAGGCAGGGTCCGTTATCCTTGGTTCGGAGATTCAGCTGACCGGGCTCGTGTCGGACGATGACGGCGTTGCCTCGGTATTCTACGCGCTCGACGCGGCGGCGCCCGTCGAGGTCGCGACCGACGGTGCGTTCCAAGTTCGGATTCCCGGGATCGCCGACGGTAAACACTCGCTTCGTGTATGGGCGAAGGACGTGAACGGGGTCGTGGGCCCGGCGGTCGAGTCCGTCGGATTCGTCTGCGCGGGGAACGTGCCGTCGATTACCCTTGACTCGATCGCGTCCGCGAGCGGTGCCTCGCGCCCGTACGCGTACGGTATGGAGATTCATCCGGAATCGGGCGCGAACTTGTCCCTTTCGGTAACATCTGGAAGCGCGATCAAGACCGTCGCCTGGCAGTTCGCCGGACTCGCGGAAGAAAGCCGCCCGCTGGCGGGGAGCGCCATCGTCGGCGGAACCCTGCCGGTTTCGGTTCCCTTCCCGAAAGACGTTCCCTATGGGCCGGTCGCGCTGTTGATCACGGTGACCGATATCCACGGGAGAAGCGCCTCGAAGCAGGCCTTCTTCTACATGACCGACCTTACCAAGACGCGCGGCGAGCCCGCCGTGATCTTCGATGACGTTCGCGTCGGAGACGACGGGACCGTCGTCCTCGATCCTTCGTATCCGCTTTCGGGCTTCTTCGCCGGCGGCAACGTGGCGAAGGCGTCTCTGTCTCCCTCCTCGAAGCTCGCGACCCTTGAGCGCGACGGAAACCTCCTGCGCGTCGTGCCTACCGGAGTTCCGGGAAGCGAGCGAAACGTCGTCGTGAGCGTCGAGACGGATCGCGGTCGGAAGTATACCTCGCGCGCGTTTACCTTCGTTACCCCCGGGAAGGTCCCCGAGATTTCCCTTAAAGACGGGTCCCTCCGCGACGGTGCCCAAGCGGTGAGCGTCGCCGGAGCGGTAAGCGCCGACTTGCCGCCGGTGCTCGCGCGATGGCGGCTCATCGGTCCCTCTGGCCCGATGGACGCGGTCGGTGACCTTAAGCTAGACAAGGCGGGATCCTTTGCGTTCACGGTCCCCGCTGACGCGATTCCCGAAGGCCCGTCGGTCATCGAGATTCAGGCTGGGACGGGCGGGCCCGCGCGGACCGTCGCCGTTCCCGTGTTCCGTGCCCCGCAAGCCGCCGAGGTCGTGGGCAAGATTCCCGCCCCCGTCGTGTCGTTCGTCGAGTCTGGCGCGCTCTATTACTTCGTGACGTATAAGGGCTCGATGGCGTCAAGCGCCGTCGCCGTTGACGGAAAGCCCGCGGACGCGCAAGCCTACCCGGCCGTCGGCGTTGTTCCCATCGAATCGCTGCCGGTTGGCCCGCGCGCTATCGCCGTAAAGGCCACGGACGCGGCGGGTAAATCCGTCTCCGCGTCCTATCGTCTTTCGGTCAAGGCCCCTCCCGCCAGAATCCGCCTTGCCTCCGCCGTCGGATCGCCGTGGTCTTCGGGTATGCAGGTCGCGATTCCCCTTGAGGGCTTGAAGGACGCGACGATCGTCGCGCGCGTAGAGTCCGTTCAGCCGGTTCTCGGCGCGACGTGGAAGCTTGGGGACCAGACCCTGCGATCGGCCGCGAGGAAGCTATCGGAGACCGAATGGGAAATTTCGATCCCGGTGCCCGCGGGGATACCGGCGGACCGCATTTCGGTCTCGGTGAGCGCCGAGGTTAAGGACGCCGCGCCCGCCGTCGCTTCCGGCGTCATCGTGGTCGTGCGGCCGAAGGACCGCTCGCAAGTTAACGACCGCGAGAGCTTTGCCTGGATGAACGCCGCGAGGCGCGAGGACGGGACGATCATCGTCGACCCGGCCGTCCCCCTCTATGGTTTCTATAACGGTCGCCCGCTCAAGTCAGTCGCTACCGACAAGAGCCCTGCCGGCTTCAGCTGCGCCGTGGAGGAAGGGGTCGTCGTCGTGCGCGCGACCGCCGACGGCGCGTACGCGCCGGGGCGCATCACCGTTACCGACGTAGACGGTTGGACGTTCCGTACCGAGGCGTTTACCTTCCTCGCCGATTCCGAGGCTCCCTCTCTCTCGATACAGGAGCCGGCGGACGGGGCATGGGTTCGGGACTCGGTTAGGCTCCGCGCCACGGCGACGGACAAGAACAAGATCGTCTCGATGGAATACTCTCTGGACCTCGGCGCCACTTGGTCGCGGCTCGAGTCCCTCGACCGCTCGCTCGACCTTTCCGCCCGCGAGGACGGGATCATCGGCCTTGCCGTTCGGGTCGTCGACGCCGCGGGGCGCTCGGCGGTTCAGTCGCTCGGCATCCATAAGGATACCGTCGCGCCGGCTTCCTCCGTCGTCGTGCCATCGGAAGCGGCTAAAGTTAACGGCGAGATCCTGCTCGGCATCGCGCTTGAGGAGGCGGGAAAGATCGTCTCCGTCGAGTACCAACGCGAGACGGCCGCCGCCGGCGCCAAGAAAGCAGGCGTGAAGCAGAGCGCTGACGGATCGTGGACGTCGCTCGATCCCACGAAGTTCGTTTCGTGCATGATCGGTACCGCCGAACGGCCGCTTACCAAGGGAATG
>JAKPSR010000106.1 GCA_029571425.1 Spirochaetota bacterium
CGCATCAACGGCTTTACCTACGTGCAGACCCAGTTCGACTACTACACGAGCGAGCTCAAGATCGTCAAGGAGTACAAGTACTCCGAAGGCGAGAAGGCCGCCGTCCGCTGCTACGGCGCCGACGACGTCCGCGAGGGCGTCGCGATCATGTGGAAGGAAGGCGTCGACGTTTCCATCACCGGAAACTCCACCAACCCCACGCGCTTCCAGCACCCCGTCGCCGGTACCTACAAAAAGGAAACCAACGATAAGGGCAAGAAGTACTTCTCCGTCGCCTCGGGCGGCGGTACCGGACGCACCCTCCATCCCGACAACATGGCCGCCGGCCCCGCCTCTTACGGCATGACCGACACCATGGGCCGCATGCACTCCGACGCGCAGTTCGCGGGATCCTCCTCGGTCCCCGCGCACGTCGAGATGATGGGCCTCATCGGCATGGGAAACAACCCGATGGTCGGCGCCTCGGTGTCGGTCGCGGTCGCGATCTCGGAAGCCATGAAGAAATAATCGCATAAGCGATTATTTCTTCTCGGAGTTTTCCGCGAAACGCGGAAAACTCCACATGAAGAAGTGACGTAAAGCATGAAGCTTTGGAAAGCCGCGGGCCTTAAAAGGGTTCGCGGCTTTTTTTGTTCAGGTTCGCATTGCGAATTTTCACTGGATCGTAATCGGTTCTGTCCCTCAGTAGACGAATCTGAAAGAACCGCGTTCAATTATTTTTGGATAGTGTAAAAAAAACGCCCTTTTGGGCAAAAGCGAACGATGGCATTTCTTGCCTGTTCCCGTCCGTCCGTCGCGGTCGATTCTTCTTGACACCATCAACCCTCAGGTATATTCTACGGGCATCTTGATTGTAAGGAGGTCTGTATGAAGGCAATTGTAATCTTGACGACGGTGGTGTTCAGGTAGGAACGACCCGGTTTTTCGATGCGCAGTGGCGCGTTCCCGGTATCGTAACGTCTTTTTGATTTTCCTTCCTGTCCAGGACAATTCCGCACTCTTCGTCCGATCAACACCCTGTCTACTATTCAACGCGGTACTCAAAATAATAATGGCCGTATGGCGTGCTGCCCTCGCGCGCGCCCGATAGGCCAAAAGGCGTTGATATGTCCAGAGCACGGCATGTAATTACCGAAAGCTACGAATCCTTTATCTGCCACTATTGCGGCAGCATGGTTCCTCCGGCTGAGTCCGGCGGAAAGAACCGAAACCATTGCCCGAGTTGCCTCCACAGCGTGCATCGGGACATCGTGGCGGGCGATAGACGATCGCCTTGCAAGGGGCTGATGAAACCGATCGCGATCCACGTACGGGACGACGGTGAATGGAACGTCGTGCACCGGTGCGAACGGTGCGGTATCATCCGGTCGAACAGAATCGCCGCGGACGATAGCGAAAAAAAACTTCTCGAATTGGCGCTTCTGCCGATCGCGAATCTTCCTTTCCCGTTAGGAGCATAAAATGAGTGACATGAACTACACCCCCGAAACATGGGGCTGGAAGCAGGACTTCTTAGCGGCATGGGCGGCCATGATCGACGGGAATCCGCAGTCGCGGCACCTTTTCCCCGCGCGCGTAACGGGCCGCGAGCATCATTTGTACGAAATAGTGTGCCCCGATTTTCGCGGCCGTCGACCGTTTGAATCTTCGCCGGAAATGATCGGCCGCTTCGGTAATGTGCGCGTGAGCGGCCGGTTTGAGTATTCGGCTGCGTGCGCGGCGGACTTTCCGGTGGCCGGCGATTGGGTCGTCGTCGACGGAGACGCGGATGCTCCGCGCATTCAGGGTGTTCTCCCCAGGCGTTCGGCGCTCAGTCGCGCCCGCGCGGGAACCATCGTCGACGAACAGGTTCTCGCGTCGAATATCGACGTTATCTTTCTCGTGTTCGCGCTTGATGGCGGCAGGAATTTCCTTCCGCGCTTTCTCGAGCGCGCGCTCGTGGTCGCGAAGAACTCGGGTGCCGCGTGCTGTATCGTTCTCAACAAGGTCGATCTCGCCTCGGCGGATGAGCGCGAGCAAGCGCTCTCGGATGCGCGGCACGCCGCTCCGCACGTGAACGCCGTCGCCTTGAGCGCGAAAACGGGCGAAGGTATAGACGCGCTTTCGGCAATCCTTTCCCGAGGAGAGACAGGCTGTATGCTCGGGAAAAGCGGTGTCGGCAAATCGGCGCTGGTCAACGCTCTTCAATCCGGCGTCCCGCTCGCGATGCCGTCGCCCGGCGGCGCGGGTCTCGCTCGCGAAGGTCCCGTGCGCGAAGATGATTTGCGCGGTCGGCACACGACGACGTCAAGTCGCCTCTATCGACTCGACTCCGGCATCCTCCTGATCGACAGCCCCGGTATCCGCGAGCTGAAATTATGGGGGGACGCGGAGGGCCTTGAAAGCGGATTCCCGGAAATCGCGGAGTTCGCGAGCCGTTGCCGGTTCGCGGACTGCGCGCACGAGGGCGAACCCGGTTGCGCCGTACTGGACGCTCTCAACTCGGGCCTGCTCGATCAGAAACGATATCTTGCGTACCTCGAACTCGCGAAAGAGCAGGCTTGGATCGAGCGTAGGAACGACGACCGTGCGCGGCGCGAGAATGAGCAGAAGTGGAAGCATATATCGAAATTGCAGAAGGAGTTGAAGAAAAACAGACGATAAGCGAATCCCCCGGGTGGGGTGCGCCATACGGGCTCAACGAAAAGGCCTTGATTCCCGCCCACTCCGTGTCGTTGATACAAGGTTATCGCTGATACATTGATTTGCCATTTCCTCCTCGCGCTAACATGCCTTTTTCTGCTATACTGAGCCCCTGTCCCGCGAATGCGCGCGGCAGCCACAAGGAGACGATATGAAAGACAATGCAAAACAACGGGATGCGCGGCCACATATCGCGGCGTCTATCTTTTGGACGCACGTAAAGCGCATCGGTTTTGTTCGCACGCTATTCGGCGGCTTCCTCCAGTACCTCAGCGTGTTTGAGTTCGTCATGCTCCATCTGACCGTTATCGTCGTCCTCTATCGGGCGATGCTCGCGCCTCTTTTCGGCCTCAAGCGATTCAGGGTCGGCGATTACATGCTTTTTGACCGGGGCAAGGTACGCCGCATGCGCGCCTTCGACCGGCTTAATTGCCAGTTTTGCGCGTACGCGAACGGGACGGCGAAGATGTGGAACGACGAGCTCGACGAATTGGCCCGCGCGGACTTCCGCAAGGGCAACGTTCTCGCGAAGCTCGTCGTCGCGGCCTATTCGGTGTGCCTGGCGACCTTCCTCTTTTTCAGCTTCGTGCTGAGCAAGATCCTGTTCGTCGTCATCGCGCTTTTTTTGGGGATGCACATCGTGAAGCTCGGGGAACTCCGCGCCGAGCTCAAGTCCGCGGATTACGCGGGAGGGCATTCGCCCGTCCTTCGCTCGCTCATCCGCGGGGCGAAGCTCTACGCGTACTCGCTCGCTGGCAACCTTGAGCAGATCGAGTCGAGCTGGTGCCCGCTCAAGCACGTCGAGACCGCGACATCGGTCACCTCGGCCCATCACGCGAATTTCTTCGAGCAGGATAAGCTCGACGAGATGATCGAGGTTCTCGCGAAGGACGGCACGGTCTCGCCTCGGAAGCCGAAGTACTAAGAGAACCGGCAAGCCTTCCGCGGGAAAAAGAAAAGCCCGGCCGCAATGCGTTGGCCGGGCTTCTCATATGCCGCTCGCTCGCGACGCTGGTTCAATCCCAGCGGTATCGCGCCCTCCGAGCCTTTTTTATTTCTTCTTCAGCAACGCGGCGAAGGGGTTGTAGGTGTCCCCGTTGCTTCCCGTGTCGAGGTAGCCCTTGATGGCGCTGTCGCTCTCGACGGAAGAGGCCTGCGCGAGGGATATGCGGTGCGCCTTGAGGTCAAACTCCTTGACGACGACGGAAACGGTGTCGCCTTTTTTCACGGTCACGCGCTGGTTCCCGTAGGCGTCCTCGCCGCGCATCTCGGAGACGTGGAGGAGTCCGTCGATTCCCGGCTCGAGCGAGACGAAGGCGCCGAAGTCGGCGACGCGGACGACCTTTCCCTCGTGCTTCGATCCCTTGGGATACTTCTCGCGCGCGTGCTCCCAGGGGTCGGCGAGCAGTGCCTTGAGACTCAGGGTCATCCGCTCGGCTTTCCAGTCGAGCTTGATGATGCTGGCGGTGACCTCCTGTCCGGGGGTAAGCACGGCCTTGATGTCCTCGACCCGCTCGCGCGAGATCTCGGAGACCGGGAGCAGGGCTTGGAATCCGTTGACGTCGACGAAAGCGCCGAACGCCTGCAGGGACTTGACCGTGCCCGTGACGGTCATCCCCTCGCTGAGGGTGTCGCGCAGGGACTCGAGCTTCTTCTGCCGCTCGACCTCGAGGATGGCGCGGTTCGACACGACGATCCGGCGCCCGCGCTCGGCGTACTCCGTGATCTTGAAGACGAGGTGTTTGCCGACCGGTGACTCATCGCCCTCCTGGCGCTTCCCGCCCATCTGCGAGAAGGGGCAGAAGGCGCGTGAGCCGCCGATCTTGATCTCGTAGCCGCCCTTGATTTCCTTCTCGACGGAGCCTTCGACCGGCACGCCGTTCTTGAAGGCGCTCTCGAGGAGGTCGTTGTTCGCCGCCTCGCCGGAGATCCGGGTGGTGAAGCGCGACTCGCCGTTCTTCGCGCCGAGGAAGTAGACCGTGATCTGGTCTCCCTCGCTCACCGTGAGCGCGCCGTCTTTGTCAGTAACCTCGGCGCGGTCGAGCACGCCCTCGCTTTTCCCGCCGAGCTCGAGGAAGACCGTGTCGTTCCCGATCGACACGATCGTCGTCGTGACCGGCTGGCCGGGCTTCATCTTATCCATCGCGGCGAGGCTTTTTTCGAAAAGCGACGCGAAGTCGCTGGGGTTTCCGTTATCCATTCATGATCTCCCTGACGTGATGGCCCAGTATAGCAAATCGTTGCCGGAAGGGATAGTTGTTGGGATGAAAAAAGGTTGACAACGTAAACAAATTGGGCATAGACTATCGTATCATGCCAATCATCGAGGTCGACCGGCTCTGCCGCAACTTCACCTATTATGAAAAAGCCGAGGGACTTTCCGGTTCCCTCCGTTCATTCTTCGCGCGAAAGACCCTCGTCAAGGAAGCGGTTAAGGACGTTAGCATCGCGATAGGGGAGGGGGCGACCGTCGGCTTTCTTGGGCCGAACGGGGCGGGGAAGACCACGACACTGAAGATCCTTTCCGGCATCATGCACCCAAGCGCGGGAGAGGCGCGGGTCCTCGGCTTCGTTCCCTGGGCCCGCAAGAAGGAATTCCGACGCCAGATCTCGATCGTCATGGGCCAGCGAAGCCAGCTATGGCCCGATCTTCCCGCGCTCGAGTCCTTCGACCTCAACCGGGCGATCTACGAGATCGACCGCGCCGAGTACCGGCGCACTCTCGACGAGCTCGTCTCCCTCCTCGGCGTCTCCGAGCAGCTGCAGGTGCAGGTGCGCCGCCTCTCGCTCGGCGAGCGGATGAAGATGGAGCTGATCGCGGCCCTGCTGCACCGTCCGCGCGTCCTCTTCCTCGACGAACCGACGATCGGCCTCGACCTCGTGTCCCAGCGCGCGATTCGCGACTTGATCCGCGCCCTCCGCGACCGGCTCGGCACGACGGT
>JAKPSR010000125.1 GCA_029571425.1 Spirochaetota bacterium
CTCGGCGACGAACCGCGCGAAGGGGACGGTAAGGTCGAAGCGGAGGGCGACGTCGCGACCCCCGTTGTCCTGGAAGCGGAAGACCTGCTTCTCGGTCTCGCCGTCGCTCTTTCGGAGCAGGATCTCGGCGTACTCGAGGGCGGGGGTGTCGATCGGCACGAAGCCGTACAGGCGGAAGACGCGCGTTAGGCGCTCGACGAGGAGGGCGCGCGCGATCTCCTCGCGGGGAAGCGCGTCGCGGAAACCCTTCAGGACCCTAGGTTGTATAAGCTCGGACATGATGGTATGATACCGCGCGCGCGCCGTTTGCGCAAGGAGGAGGTCCTTCCATGCTCATGGTCGTCGACATCGGGAACACGAACATCGTTGTCGGTCTCTTTCACGGGGGCGATCTCGCCCAGGATTGGCGCATCTACACGGACCCAAGGCGCACCGATGATGAGTACTCTTCGATCCTCCGCTCGCTCTTTCGCGATTCCGGTATCGCGCCGGGGACGATCGAGAAGACGGTGATCTCCTCGGTCGTGCCGGTACTGAACGAGACGTTCGCCGCCATGATCGAGAAGCTGACCGGAAAGAAACCGATACTGATAGGCCCCGCCCTCTACCCGAGGCTTCCCGTTACGGTGCCCGAATCGGCGACGCACGAGATCGGGTCGGACCTCGTCTGCGATGCGGTCGCCGCCTGGGACTGGGCGCGCTCGGCGTGCATCGTCGTTGACTTCGGCACCGCGCTTACCTTCACGGCTGTCGATTCCTCCGCGATGATACGCGGTGTCGCGATCGCGCCGGGACTGAACACGGCGGTAAAGGCCCTGTTCCGCGACACGGCGCAGCTGCCTTCCGTCCCTGTCGAGGTGCCGCCTTCGAGCCTCGGGACGAATACCATCCATTCGATACAGGCAGGGGTCGTCCTCGGCTATCAGGGCCTCGTCGAGTCGCTGGTATCGCGGATGAAAAGCGAACTCGGCTCTGACGCGCGCGTGGTCGCGACCGGCGGGCTCTCGCACGTCCTCGCTCCGGTGACGAAGGCCTTCGACGCCGTCGACCCGATGCTGACCCTAAAAGGCCTGAGGCTCATCGCCGAGATGGTGTAGGCCGCGCGGCGCGGCGGGGTCCGCTTAGCGCTGAATAAGGTCGTCCCACTCGATCCCGGCCCCGTCCGCGACGTCGCGCGCGAGCCTCGCGCCGACCACGAGGCCAAGAAATGCGGGATCGAGGCCGGGGTTCAATACCTTCTCCGTCCGGAGGAGGGCGACGTCGGCGGGCCCGACGGTCTCGCCCGCGCGAAGCGCGCGCGTCGCGTGCACGCTTCGGTTCGTCCTTCCGTAATTCGCCCGTTCCGATGGCGCGATCTCCTTTCGCCCGTCGCCGATCGTCCGCGCGACCCGTTCCTTGCCATAACGAGCTTCCATCTCGGCGACGATCGCGTCGCGCCCCTTCCCGGCGAGGGAGCGGAGTTCCCTCGTCATCTCGGCGAAGAGCGCCGGGGTTAGGGCGACCGGGTCGTCGAGGCCGTCTCCCGACCGCGAGAGGGTGATGTGCTTCTCGACGGCGACGGACCCGAAGGCGAGGGAAAGGGCGGGGACGAGGACTGGGTCGAGTGAATGGTCGCTAACGCCGACGGGGACGCCAAAGCAGGCAGAGAGGGTCGCGAGGACGGCGAGGTTGTACTCCTCCTCGGGGGCCGGATAGCTCGTCACGCAATGGAGGAGGAGCCGCTCTGGGGCCGCCTCGGTTAGCTCGAGGGCGCGCTCTATGTCGGCGAGGCGGGAGACGCCGCTCGACAGGATCAGGGGGACGCCCCAGCGGGCGAGCTCGGCGAGAAGCGGAAGGTGGTTGAGCTCGGGCGAGGCGACCTTCGCGATGGCGGGGGAGAGCGACTTAAGCTCGGCGGCGCTCTCGAGACCGAAGGGCATGCAGAGGAAAAGAAGCCCGCGGTCGGCCGCGTGACGGGAGCACTCGGCGAAAAAATCGATCGAGACCTCGAGTTCGCGGAAGCGGTCGTAGAGGCGGACTGGGCCCCCCGGAAGGGAAACGAAACCGGTTGCCGGGTGGAGTATCTCGGCGGCGTGGACGATCTGGAATTTGGCGCAATCGGCGCCCGACTCGCTCGCGGCGTCGATCAGCTCCTTTGCCCGCGCGATATCCCCGCCGTGGGCGGTGCCGATCTCGGCGATGACGAGGGGAGGGCCGCCGGGGGAGTAGGCTCTGCCCGCAGCCAGAAAGCTGCGGCCGGCTACCGTAAAGCTCCGTTCATCCATATCCATCGATTGTACCGAACCAACCGCCTTTGTCAATGAAAGAAAAAACCCGCTCGACAAAATGGGGGGCATGCGCTATCATAAGATATACGAACGCATCCGTAGGAGAAAAGCGATGAAAACCTTGTTTTGCGATATTTGCGGCAAGCCCATGCAAGACCCCGTTCACGAACGGACTTATTGGCACATCCGGGAGTATGACCTCTGCGATCCCTGCAAGGAGACGATGGACGCGAAACTGCGGCCGGTCGTCCGCGCCCATGTACCCTATTCGACGGAGTGGCACGATCAGCTCGTCCTTACTACCCTCGAGAAGGCCTCTCAGACTGGTCGTTTCTAGGTACTAGCGTACTATTCCGTATGGCGCTCTTTTGCCGCGATAAAAAGCGTGTCATCGTGCGAAAAACCGGCGTTTTTGCGATAAAACGCGGCGTTTTCGCTTCTTGACACGCTTTTTTTTCGTGTGGTAGTATTTAAACTCTACGATAAGGAGACATCATGTCAGGACATAGTAAATGGGCGACGATTAAACACGCCAAAGGTGCGGCCGACGCGAAGCGCGGTCAGATGTTCACCAAATTCATCAAGGAAATTTCCATCGCGGCCCGGATGGGCGGCGGTGATCCCAACGCTAATCCCCGTCTCCGTACCGCCATCCTCAAGGCCCGCGCGGCAAATATGCCGAAGGACAACATCGAGCGGGCGATCAAGAAGGGCACCGGCGAGCTCGGCGCGGCGACCTATGAAGAGCTGACCTACGAGGGCTACGGGCCCGGCGGCGTCGCGATCCTGGTCGAGGTCCTGACCGACAACAAGAACCGCGCGGCCGCCAACGTCCGCAACCTTTTCTCTAAGAACGGCGGTAACCTTGGCGCGACCGGTTCCGTCTCCTATATGTTCAACCGCAAGGGCGTCATTGAGTACGACGCCGAGGCCGTCAACGAGGACACCATCATGGAGGTCGGCCTCGAGGCCGGCGCCGACGACGTGGGGAACGAGGACGGGGTTATCACGGTAACTTGCGATCCGACCTCCTTCGAGTCCGTGCTCGAGGCCCTGCAGGCCAAGGGCTTCGAGTCCCTTTCCGCCGAGATATCGATGGTTCCCGACACCTACAGCGAGCTCGACGTCGATACCACCCGCAAGGTGCTCAAGCTCGTCGAGAAGCTCGAGGAAGACGACGACGTCCAGAACGTCTACACCAACCTCGATATCCCCGAGGGCTTCGAGGAGTAACCATAGGCGCGGGATTCCGCGCGCGAAGGGCCGCCGCTTATTGCGGCGGCTTTTTTTTTGCGGTATGGTGTTCGCATGAGCACGAGCGACGCGACGCGCACCATCATCGGCAT
>JAKPSR010000131.1 GCA_029571425.1 Spirochaetota bacterium
GTGATGATCCCCTCGGTCACGAGATCGGCGCCCGCCATCGTCGCCGTTGGAGGGACGACGGGATCGAGGTCGCGGAGTTGCACCTTGACCGGAGCGCCGAGGCGCCGCGAGAGGATCTCCGCCGTCGTGCCACCGCAGACCACCTTCCTCCCGCCGAACGACGAGAAGTCGCGAGCGAGTTCCTCGTCGCGGTCCGGGTTCGTCGGGGGACCCGAAACGACGAGAAGCTCGCGCGGCTCCCGAAAATAGACGACCGCGCAGGTAATGTCATCCTTCGCGCGGTACGCGTCGCGCGCGAGGGCCGCCCGCGTCACCGACCGAGCGAGGTCCCGCGCGCTCACCGACGGGTCGCGCGAAACCTCCTCGAGGACGTAGTCCTGCGCCCCGGCCGCGCCCCACCCAAGTGGGTACGCGCGCGATCCCATACCAGCCTGCGTCACCCCGTCCGAGAAGAAGACGATACGGTCGCCCGCGCGGGCGCGGTATTCCGAATACTGAAGAATAGCCTCGCGGCTCGGGGCGCCCCGCCAGTCCCGACGCTCGATCGGCGCCGCGTCCTTCAACGGCTCGACCGCGGTCCCTCCGCGCACGAGCACGTAGGCGGGGTTATCGTATTCCATCACGCGCACGAGCGAGCCGGGCTCGACGTCGACGAGGGTGAAGGTCGCGTAGCTAATGCCGCGCTCGCGGCACACCGGCAGCGTCGACATGATCGTCCGCGCCGCCCGCATGATCGGTATGTCCGCCGCGACGAACTTCATCGCCATCGTGGCCGTCAGGGTCGAGAGCACGCCAGCCTTGATCCCGGAGCCCAATCCGTCGGAAAGAACCGAGATCACGCGACCGTCCGCCTCGTTTTTCTGCGAGAGGAAAGCGTCGCCCGACGCGCCCTCGCCGTCCTTACGGACCTGCCAGTGACCCACCTCGACGAAGGTAGTGGTTTCCAGCGTAGTCATGACTCGTCCCCCTCGTCGGCCGCGAACGACTCGACGATCGAGTTCAGCGTCGCCTCGGTCTCGGCCGCGTTCTCGCCGAGCAGGAAGGCGATCTTCTGCACGACCGCCAGGTTCTTGTCGATAACCCGGCGCGTCTGCTTGATGACGCGGTCCCGACGGACCTGCGGCGCGGTGACGTCCTGCACGACGCCGCAGGCGCACTCCCCGCGCTCGACGGAAAACACCGTCGCGTGCAGGATCCTCTTGCCGTCGCGAACCTCGCGCTCGATCACCTCGGGCCCATCCCCGGCGAGGACGTCCCGGAAAAGGCGCGAGAGATCCGTTATCGCGGCGAGGTCCGCTCCCTCGAGTCCCGGGCGCGCCTCGTACATCGAGACGATCTCGTCGCCCATCAGCCGGGCGAAATTCTCGTTGCACTCGATGACATGCAGGCCTGCGTCCGCTATCACGACACCGGAAGGAATGGCCCGTATCAACCCGTTCGCCTTTTTCTGCGCGAGGGCGCGCATGTAGGAGACGCACATCGTGCGCTCTGCCCTGCCCTCGACCATTGCCCGCGCGAACCCCCGGCAGGTGTCGTAGCCGCAGCTGCCGCAGTTAAGCTCGTCCCGGGCGTCGCGCTTCCCAACCTGGCGGAGCGCGGCGCGAAGCTCGTCCTCGCCTATCTCGCGCCGCTCGACCGGGTCCACGGGCAGGGTCCCCGTCATCGTGGGACGCGCCTCGTCGAGAACCGCGCTCGCGCCCTCCGCGTAGTCGAGAAGGCTCATCCTCCGCGCCGCGCCGCTCGAGGCCGCGCAGGCCCCGGGTCCGTTCACGCAGCCGCCCGGGCACGCGAGTAACTCGAGGAATAGCGGTGCCTTCAGGGTCTCGGGTTCGAGCCCGCGAAGGGTTCGCTCGATCATCCCAAGCCCAGACGCCGCCATCGCGCGCACCCCGCCGCCCGGCGCGTATTGGCGGATCGACTCTATCATCCCTCCGTCGACCGGATAGAGCGCGCCTTTCGCGGCCCGCCGGGGAACGAAACCCGGATCTACCTCGGGACCCTCGCCGGCCCGCGGCAACCGCGTGCCCGTTTCCTCGAGCCAACGCCGAAGGTCGCCGAAGGTGATCGCGCAGTCGATCTCTCCCCAAACGTCTGCCTCGCGTTTTTTCGCGACGCAGGGGCCAACGAACACGACGCCGACGTCGTCGCCGAACCTCGCCCGGAGGAAGCGCGCGTGCGCGAGCAGGGGCGACGCCCTGTCGGCGACGTAGGGCGCGAGCTCGGGCCGGTACCGCTTGACGTACTCGACGGCGACGGGGCACGCGGACGACAGGATAAGCCGTTGGCCGCGGTCGCCCGCCGCCGCGCGGCGAAAGTCCTCGGCGAGCTCGGCGGAAACGAGGTCGGCCCCGATCGCCGTCTCCGATACCCCCGCGAATCCAAGACTCACGATCGCGCGCACGAGCCCGGCCGGATCGATCTCGGCGAACTCCGACGCGAAGGACGGCGCTAAAGATACGAACACCCGGTCTTTGAGGCGCAATAGCTGCCGGGCCCTATCCAGGTCGTCGCGCACACGCTTCGCGCCCGCGGGACATACGGTCACGCAATGACCGCAGAGAACGCATAGGTCCGTCAAGATCGTTGCGTGCCCTCCCTCGACCCGTATTGCCTTCACCGGGCATTCGCGTATACATTTATAACAATCCTGGCACTGGGTTTTCTCAGTATAGACGGGGCTTCGATATTGCATCGTCAGCCCCCAAGAAGGGCGTGTGCGAGAAGATCGACCACTGCCCCCGGGCGTACGTCCTGAACGAGGGTGCCGTTGATCCGAAGGTTCGGCCCGCCCCGGCACTTCCCTTCGCACAGGCATCCGCGCACCTCGACCCGCGCCTCGAGTTTGTTTTCGCGAAGAAAACGCTCTATAATTTCAGCGTTGACGTTGTTCCCGCGCGAAAAGCAGGAACTGCCCATGCAGATTGTAATAACGGTTTCAGGCGTGTCCATTATCGACCCCTGGATAAATGTATAAATATTTATCGATTAGGTCAAGAGACCTGAGCGAGCACCGGGAGATAGCCTATGAACAACCACGCGGCACGACCGTCCGAACCCGCGATAATCGCGGCGGACTTCCAGGCGTTCAACTCGCATCTGCTTGAGTACTACGACGAGCTCTTTCCACTCGACGAAAACGCCATATCCTTCTTCAGCGACCTCCGAGAGGAATACCTCGCGACCTCGCCGCGCCGACCGGTGCCCCTTTGCCGGTTCCTCGGCGTCTCCTGCGGAACAGGCAATCTTGAAAACAAACTTGCCCTCGATCCCTTCGACGTAACCGGCATCGACCGAAGCCCGGATTTTATCGGGGCGGCGCGCAGGCGCATCAAGCGAAACGGTTCCACCGTCCGTTTTTTCGAGATGGCGACGATCGACATGGGAAGGTTCCTGAAGGCGGGCTCGTTTAACGTCGTCGCGGCCCTCGGAAACGCGATACCCCTCCTTGGCGACGAGATCCTTGTCCGCAAGGCGCTTCACGACGCGCGACGGTTACTCGCTCCGGGCGGCGTTCTCGTCGTCGAAACCGAGAATTACGATCGCCTGCTTAGCTCGCGCGAGCCGGAACTCCCGGAACTCTCCTCGATGCGCGTGAGGCTGCGTCGGCGCTATGAGTATAAAAATGAGAATCGAATCGAGCTCGAGACGACGCTAGAGACGGGAAACGGCCGAAGGATCGTGCTCCCCTGCGCCGCGGTTTACCCCATGAGCACGGCGCGCCTCGAAACGCTCGCCCGGGAGGCGGGTTTCGCCGCCGTCTCGCTATACGGGGACTTCGCGCGCGGCGCGTGGGAAGCCGACGGCCCGACGACCGTCGCCGAGCTTAGGTAATGCGCCACTTTCCCTCGACCTTGCTCATCCTGGACGAGGGAACCTCGAGCACGCGGCCGTCCTCGCCCTGAAGGCGGATCATCCGCGTCAGGGGATTGACCTCCACGACGCGGAAATTCGCCTCATCGTAGAAAAGCCTCACGCCCTCGTTCGGCAGGGTTTTGCGCGCCTCGAGGTACCAATCGTGCTCATAGGAGAGGCAGCATAAAAGCCTGCCGCACTGGCCGGATATCTTCAGCGAATTCAGCGAGAGGTTCTGGTCCTTCGCCATCCTGATGGACACGGGGCGAAGCTTGTCCGTGACGCCGTGGCAGCAATACGGGCGGCCGCAGACGCCGAGCCCGCCGGTTATGCGAGACTCGTCGCGGACCCCGATCTGCCGAAGCTCGATGCGCATCTTGAAGACGGTGACGAGGTCCTTCACCAAGTCGCGGAAGTCGACCCGGTTCTCCGAGCTGAAGAAGAAAAGAATCTTCGGCTCCTCGACGAGATAGTGCGCGGCGATCAGCTTCATCTCGAGGCGATGCTGGGCCACCTTCTCGCGGAAAACCTTGAAGGCGTAGTCCTCTTTCGTGCGAAGGTCGGCGGCCTTCGTGATGTCGGCCTCGTCCGCCTTGCGCTCGATCGGCACCACGTCGTCCGGCCGAACGCCGATGGGCGCGTGCACGCGGCCCATCACGCGCGCGAGGTCTCGTCCGTAGCGCGTGTTCACCACGACGTAGTCGCCCTTCGCGAGCTCGAGACTGTCGTGCGTGGCGTATAGGCTTTCGCTCGAGTAATCGAGCCTCAAGTGGAAAAGCGGCGCCGGGTACTCAAACTTCCCGCCCGCGCTCTCTATCTGTTCCGCCTGGGGATCCTCCAGGCTCGCGAGGTCCTCGGCCCGGAGGTCCTCGTCGTCGCGCATGCTCGCGTCCATATCTTCCGCCTTCGCCCGTCAGTGCAACAAGTCCACCAACAGGCCGTTGATTTCTTCAATCTTCCCGAGAAGGCCAAGCTGGTCCTTCTGGTTCGAGAGAATTCCTGCAGCCAACTGCTCCAGTTTCTGGTCGATGATCTCCACCTGCGTGAACTTCTTCCGCTTCAATACGTTTCCGCCGGAGGTGGTCTCGGTAACGGTAAACGCGCGGTCCACCACGAAGCGCACGAAGGTGCGCACGGCGGACTTGTAGGCCATGATGGTCTCCGGGGTTTGCCGTTCCTTCAGCACGTCCCCGGCGGAATGAACCTCGTCAAGGAGGGCCGAAAGGGCCTCGTCGGTGCCAAGCCCGGCGATATTCCCGGGAAGCTCTGCCTCAGAGGCCTCCTCGGCGTCGGAGAGACGCTCGCGCAAAACGCCGTCGAATTTGCGTACCGAGGGCTTTTCCTTGCGGGCGGTCTGCGCGCGATGCGCGCCCGACTGAAGCGCCGCCTGCTGGGCGATCGACGAAAAGAACGGGGATGCGGGATCGACGGACCCCGGAGCCGCCATCAAGAGCGCCCCATCCGGGAGGCGAAGGACTCGCCGAGCGCCCGGCGGTTGTTGTACTCGGCGAGCGCGGCGTCGAACCTCGCTTGGTCGTTGACCGCGACGCACGCGCCGTTGAGGATCACGTCCTCGTCAACCTTAAGCCGCTTCGTGATTATCGAGCCAAGCACCATACCCGACGAGAGGACGACGACTCCCTCGGGCGCGATCACGTCGCCCTGCACGACGCCGCCGATCGTGGCGTACAGGGAGCGAACGTTGCCCTTAATGCGCGCGCCCTCGCCGATGATGACGCGCGACGGCGTGTCGAGGTTACCGTCGATGTCGCCGTCGACGCGGATGAACCCGGAAACGGCAAGCGAGCCCCGGATGAACGAGCCGGGTCCGATGATCGTGTTGATCGATACGTCTTCGAGTGGGTTAAAGGCCATATGCGCGTCCCGTTTAATGATTGGCTGAGACCTTGATGTTCAGGTACTTCATCGGGTCTACGACGTCGGAGCCGATGTGCACCTCGTAATGAAGGTGCGGGCCGGTCGACACGCCGGTGTTCCCGATGTAGCCGATCACTTGCCCCTGCTGAACGTACTGCCCGCGCGAGACGCGGAAGGACTGCAGGTGGGCGTATCGCGTATAGAACCCGTGCTTATGCTTGACGATGATGTAGTTCCCGAACCCGGGGTCATACTCGACGGTCACGACCTGCCCGTCCGCGGTGGCAAGCACCGAGTCGCCCGATCGGTAGGTGGAAAGGTCGACGCCCTTGTGGATGTACCACTGCCCCGTGAAAGGATGGCGGTTTTGCCCGAAGACCATCGATACGTGGCCGATGCCGCCGCGTATCGGCCAGAGACTGGGGATATCGGAGAAAAGGGCGCTCTGCGAATTGAGGAGCTTCCCAATCTCCTGGATCGGTTGAACGGAGTTCTCGAGGTAACCGGTCAGGCGCTGCAGTTCGGCGATCTCCTTAACCGAGCCCTGCGCGGTTTCCTTTACGTTGAACAGGGAGGAAAGGTCACCGCTTTGTATGTTGCTTTTCTCGGAAGCGGCTGTGGTATCGAGCCCGATGACGGAAAGGGTGGTGGAGAAGGCTGATTGGAAATTCTGCGCCGCCTTCAGAAGGTTCCCCGTCTCGTCTTTCAGGCGATCGAGGCTCGCCTGCGTCTCGCGCGACTCCGAGCGAAGGTCGGAAAGCGCGCGCGCCGAAACGACCGAGTTGTGCGAGAACCAAAAGAACGAAACCAGGATACCGACGATGAAAACGCAGAAAAAGATTAACGAGAAAAAGGTCGTTTGGAAGTTGATCGGTTTCTTCTGGGAGTGTGGAACGACCATGATCGTGAGCTTCCGTCGGCCGCCGCGGAACACGGCGGCGCACGCCTCGCCGACGGA
>JAKPSR010000132.1 GCA_029571425.1 Spirochaetota bacterium
CGACGTCGGCGATCTCGTCGTGCGCGACGAAATGGTCGACGAACATCCCGTCGTGGGCGCCGCAGGAGCCGTCGGCGAAATTCCGGTACGCGTCGATGACGTCGCACTCGAATACCCGCCCACCCCGGGGGTGGACGTAAACGTTCAGTCGGTCAAGCTGGCAGAGGAACTCGCGTTGGCCGTCCATGTCGAAATCGACGGGGAGAATCGACGGGGAGAAAACTCCCCGCGTGCGCGCCGCGCGCTCCGCCTGGATCAGGTGTCGGTACGCCGCGACGCGGAGGGCGCGAGGGGCGGAGGCGAGGTAAAACTCGGAACCCTGCGCGCGCCATATATCCTCGCGCGCGGACTTCTTCCGCGACTTGTCCCCGCGGAGCTGGGAGACGAGGGCGTGCACGTACATCATCTTGGCGTAGAGGTTGTGCGCGCACGCCGAGCGGGTAAGTAGATACTTCGCCGGGGTCCGCGCGAGGACGCGGGCGTCGCCGTCGGGTATGCTGTCCGCGACCACGTGGGGGGCGAGCCCTGCGGGGACGTAGGCGCGTGGAAGGAAACCCGTGCCCTTCAGGTGTGCCGACGGCGTGGAAAGCCTGACCGCGGCCGAGTCCGGCTCGATGAGCTTGAGAAACGCGTCTATCCAACCCGGCCCTTTCTCGGGGGCGAACAGTGGCTTGACCGAATCGATGCCGAAGAAGACGACGACGAGCCGCTCCCCCGCCCCGTCGTCAGCGGATATCGCCTCGAGGAAGGCGCGCGGCGACAGGGCCTCGGGGCGCATAAACCTGTTGTCCAGGGGAAGGGCGATGACCGTTTTGCCCGAGTCCTCTATGACGACGGGGCCGAGCCCGTCGACGCCTTGGTAGCCGCTCGTCGATATTTGCTGCTTGTCCAGGAAGAGGTACTCGATGCCGCACGAGACGAACGAGGCCACCATCGAGGGGTCCCACGCGCTTAGGGGCACCCACGCGCCCCGGGGCTTCTTTCCGACGAGCTTGCGAAGCTTCGTCGTGAGCGCCTCGATCTGCCCGACGCGGTCGACGGGGGGTATCAGCGGGAAGATCGGCTCGCGGTCCCCGCCGCCGATCGCCTCGACTTGCTTTCGCGCGACGAGCTCCTCCAATATCATGAAGAACTCGGGATGGCGCGGCTCGATCCAGTCGATCGTGGAACCGGAAAGGTAGAGGGAGAACGGCAACGCGGGGTTCGCGTAAAGGGCGGAGATCAGGGGCTTATACACCTCCTGATAGATTCGCTCCGCTTCTTCGGCGTCGATCCCGGGCGAGAGATATCCATGTAGCCCGAAGCATAGCGTTATGGGCTTGAGTCCATCCTTCACCGTCACCTCAGCTTGTCGCACAGTATAGCCCACTTTTTCCAAATTTTGAAGCCGGGGGTGAGGACCCTGCCGGCGTCGATCGTCGATCCCGCGGCGGCGACAGGGCAGACCGAGGCGAGATCGCGCTCGCGGTGACCGGCGCAGGGCGCGGTCCCGATCGTCTTGAAGGGAACGAGCGATATGAGCCCCTTCGGGCACGCGTTAAGGCAAAGCCCGCAACCGTCGCACTCCTCGGTGACGGCCATTCGGCCCCCAAGGTCGCGGATCGCGTCCCTCGGGCAATGACGGGCGCAGCTACCGAGACCAAGGCACCCGTGGTCGCAGGCGAGGTTGCCCCCGTAGAAAAGCGCGAGGGTGCGGCAATCGGAAAGCCCCGCGTACGCGAACCTCGTCGTCGTGGCGGGAACGGCGCTGCCGCAGGCGATGAACGCCCGCATGCGCTCCGCGCCGTGTGCCTCGGGGCGGCGGCCGCGTCGGTCGTCGCGCGCAGTCGGCTTGCGAATGCGAAAAAGAAACGCGGAGACGAAGTAATACACGGCCGTGGCGAGCGCGGTGCCCGCGAGAAGCGCGAGGGCGCGAATGGCGAGACCGGCTATCATCGGGAAGCCTCCGATACCCACCACGACGCCTGGGCCGCGTACAGGGCGATGAACACGAGCCCCATGCTTACGAGGGCGAGCGGGAGGCCTCGCCAGTCGACGTCCGCTGACGACGACGAAGCGCGCGAGCGTGCCGCGATCAGAATGAGCGTTAAGAGGCCGATAGACGCGCACGACCCGGCGACGAGGGCAACGGCGCCCATGACCGAGGTTGATTCCCAAAGGGCGAGGATGACCGTGCCGAACAGGGTGACGAAGTCGAATGGGTTTCCCCTCTCGCGGTCGCCGAGTGCGAGGGCGAAGACGACGCGAACCGCTCCGATGACGAGGATTACGGCGGTGGGGACCACGTAGGATAGCCCCTCTGGCACCAAGATAGCGGTAGTCGGGTACCACAGCGCCAAGACGGAAATGAGGGCCTCGATGAGGCAAATCGGCAAACCTGCGAGAAACCGTTTTGCGGAATTGGAGTCAACGAGCGACCTGGTCAGTCCAACGCCGTATGTGAACGCCGCCGACGTGACGAAGGCGTACAGGAAAACGATGTCGACGATGCCCATTATGCCCTCCTCGAATAGAGCGAGGCCATGCGCCTTGCCCGTTTCGCTATCCAGACGAACGCGCCGGCGAGGAAAAGCGCCCCGCCCGCGGTCGCCCAAAACGGCATGCCGTACTCGGCGATTGCGGGTACCGAGACGATGGCGACGAGCCCCGACGGCGCCGGAACGGTGAGCATGCCGAACGAGAGGAACTCGCGAGCGGCCGCGAAGACGAGGAAAAATGGGATCGCGTACAGGGCGATCGAGGCCGCGCGGTCAGTGTCGTCAGACGAGACGGAAAAGACGACTAAGCCGGATACGGCGAGGATATGCACGAAGAATGAGAGCGACACAGCAAGCAATGGGTATAGGGCGCGAAGTGCCAGGACGAAAAGAGACGCCGTCGCCGTGAGCGCGGCGAGGAGGATGGCGGGATGGCTTTCCCGAAGCCCGATCCGAGAGATCGCCTTCGCCGAGAGGATGCCGACGAGCAGCAGGATAAAAAAGGCCGAGCCAAGGACGAGCGCGTACGAGAGCCGCGACATGGCGGGCACGAGCGGCGCGAGGGCGAGGGCGCAGACGACGGTTTCTTTTTTCACTGTGCTCCATCCTTCTTCGTGTCGATCGAGGAAATGCGATTCTCCCACGCCGATATCACGACCGGCCCTACCCCGTTCTTCCCAGGATCCTCGAGCCCTCGAGGCATCCCGACAAGGCCGAGGAACCTCGCCTGACCAGTCGCAGAGCGATGGAAGACAGCGGTCACCGGTCCCGACAGCCCCGTCACGCGCACGACGAGAGCCGTGCCGCGAGCCCTCGCCGGACCGGAAACCTCGAACGCGGTCTCGAAGGCGATGCCGGCGCCGCGGATCCTCGATAGCTTGCCAAGCTTCGCCTGCGGCCCAAAAGACGCCTGCACCACGGGCGCGCAGGCGTCTCGAAGGGATTGCGCGTACATCCGCTCGGTGAAGAACGCCGCGGCCGCGAGGGCGACGACGAAAGAAGACAGGAATAGGAGGGTCAAGCCGTATTTCTTGATCACGTCGCTCGTCTTTGCGTTCACGCGAGCCTCCTTGACTGGAAGAGCGCGCGCCGCTCCGCGAGCTCGATAATGACGTTCACGCAATTCGCCGCGACGACCGTGAAGGCGCAGCCGACCGGCGTTCCCCCGGGGCCGCAGATCAGAAAGGCAAGAGATCCCGCGATGAAGCCGGACGCCGCCTTCCCTACCCGCGTGCGCGGGGTCGTGGACGTGTCCGGCAGGACGAAGAAGGCGGTAAAGAGAACGCCGCCGGTAAGCAGCGCGAAGAGCACGTCGCCTTCCGCGAAGCGGGCGCCGAAGGGAACGAGCGAGAATACCCGTACCGCGACGGCGTAAGTCGCGATGAAAACGGCCGGGACTAGCGTGTCGACGCACTCGAGCGCGATAAGGACGATCGAGGCCGCGATGATTATGACGTTATACCTGAACGCCGGGATGGCCGAGGGCGAATTCCAGAAGAGGGTCACGTAACCGTCGGGGAGGCGTATGCCGAGCCTTCCGA
>JAKPSR010000135.1 GCA_029571425.1 Spirochaetota bacterium
ATCGGCCTTGAGCACGACGTGGGCTTTCTCCTACCGAGGATGATCGCGGCGAAGATGTGCCTCCCTCTTTACTTTGGGTGTCTCGTTCTCTTCTTCACCGAGTTCTTTTCCGTGCTTAACACGAAGGCGATGCGGATCGCGACCTGCGCGGCGTCGCTTGCCCTCTCGCTGCCGTTCCTCGTCTTTGGGCGCTCTTTCTCCGACCTCGAGAGGATATTCTCGCTCATCATGGTGCCAACCGAGTTGATCTTGGTGCTGGTCATCGTGATCACGGTCCGGGCCTTGATGAACCGCAACGTGTACGCCATACCGATCGCGGCGGGCGTCGCGTTCGCGGTCGTCCTCGGCACGCTGGATATCGCCGCCGTCGTCCGCGGGGTCATTCCCGAGGTGTGGTTTCAGGGGATCGGGATATTCGGGTTCAGCATGTCGATGTTCGTCGCGATGGCCATCCACGGTATGCGCGCGCAGATTAGCCTCGCCAGGCTCGTCGGGGAAAACAAGGAAAAGACTTCTCGACTCGACGGGCTCATCGGCCACGTGCGCGACCTTTCCGCGACCCTCACCTCGATTTGCGACGAGCTCGCCCAAAACGCTACGCGCACCTCAGACTCCGCCGCGCGGATGGCGGCCGGCGCGGACGAGATACTCTCGTCTTCGTCTGATCAGCTCGAGGCCGCCCGCGGCGCCGACGCCGCGGTGTCCGGCATGATCGACTCGTTCTCGGGGATATCGAGAAAGATCGATGGACAGTTTCGCGGCATCGGCGAGGCCTCGGCGGCCGTCCTTCAGATGCTCTCGAATTTCTCTCGCGCGTCCGAGAACCTCCGCAGTACGGCGGAGGAGTCGCGCGCGCTGAACGCGCTTACCGAGCGAGGCGAGTCGGCTGTCGCCGACTCGGACGCGGCGATACAGAAGGTCCGCGAGACGTCCGAGCTCATCTATGGGATCGTGCAGACGGTCAACGACATCGCCGAGCAGACGAACCTGCTCGCGATGAACGCCGCGATCGAGGCGGCCCACGCGGGCGACCTTGGGCGTGGCTTCGCGGTAGTCGCCGAGGAGATCAAGAAACTTTCCGAGGACTCCGCCGAGAACGCGACGCAGATACGGGAGTACATGGACGCCATCATCGAACGCATCGAGGAGGAGGTGTCCGTCAATCGGAATCTCCGAGGCGTGCTCGGCGAGATACACCGGAGCGCGGCCGAGACGGTCGGCCGGATAGGAAAGCTGTCGGCGGAGACGAGCGAGCAGGAACGCGCGAGCGCCGGTGTGCAATCGGTCCTTGGAGATATCCGCTCGCAGTCAGAGGAAGTGAAGCGCGACGCGGAGGCGCAGGGGCCGCTCGGCGCGAAGGTCGTCGGCGACATGCGGCGGCTGCTCGATGCCTCGTCGGCGTCCCGCGCGAGCGCGCAGGCGATCAAGGGGAGCGTCGACGTGGTCGCGGGCACGGTCGACCGACTCGCGGACCTCGCGGCGCGTTGCCGTTCGGAGGCCGAGCGACTTTCGCTCGCGCTTGGCGGGCCGGGAGCGCAAGCCCCGGCAAATGGCGCCCCGCGCGGCGCAAGGCGCGACGCTCCGCTCGGCGAGGAGCGCGTCGCGCAACGCGAAGAGAACGCGGATTTGCTCGAGGAGCTCGTTGGAATCTAAGCGCGCGCGGTATCGCCCATGATGCCGCCCGCCTGCGCCTCTATCTCGTTTTGCAGTGATATCTGGATATAGTTGCGGATCTTGGAGCGCGAGACGTTGTCCATCTTCGGGCTGAATATCAGGACGTATACCGAGGTGTCGTCGGCGTGGGTACCGAACACCACCGCCTCGAGCTTTATCAGCGAGCCGCGGAGCCGTAGCTGGACGTCCCGCAGGACCGAATTCTTTTTGAAATAGGGATCGACGTCGAAGACGCACGAGAGGCCAACGACGCTGATGTCCCGTATCGTCCCGTTGATCTGCTTTTGCCCTTCCTTCACGTTGATCCCGGATAGGCTATCGCTGGTGCAGGCCGCGCGCACGAACTTTCGCCTGCCGCGCGCCTCGTTCGCCTTCAGCGTCTCGATCAGTATCTTGGCGCTTTCCTCGGCGCCGAGCTTGAGCCGCACGAACCCGCATTGGATGCCGAGGTCCATCAGGTATTTTTTCTGCAGCGACTCGTCGGTGTTGTACGACACGATGCCGATGCCCACCTTCGCGAGCGCGGGGTCCGCCATCGTCGCGCGGATCCATTCCTCCCATTCCTTCTCGCTAAGGCCAGCGTCAATGTTCACGAAGATGATGGAGTTGGGGTACGTCCTGAGCAGTCGGCGCGCCGCCTTGTGATCCTTCAGCATATACACCTCGAACTCCTGCTCGAGGAGCTGGGTGATCAGGTTCTCCCGGATGACGCTGGGGGGATAGAGGAAGAATACCTTCTTGCCCAGCAGGGACTGTCCGTTCTGCTCTTCCATGATATCAGAGTAAACCGAATACGGCACGAGGGCAAGGCCCGCGCGTGGATTTTACTTCCACCGAAACGTTTCCTGCAGGAGGTCTGGGTCGCCCGACGACCCGCTCGCGCCCGACGCGGAGTCGAGCTCGGCCTGTAGGCGCCTGCACCGTTCCTCGAGGTGCTTCAGTCGCGTGATGTCCTGGACGTAGGCGATCGCGCCGCCCTGCCCGGCGCCGGCCGTCGGTATCGGGGATGAGTGCCAGAGGGTGTGGCGGACGCTTCCGTCCCCGTGCAGCAGGTCCAGCTCGACCGACTCCATGCGCTCGGCGAAGAGGCGTCGGAATTGGGGGGGCGAGAGGGTGCGGATGTTACGGCCGATGAGGTCGTCCGCGGCGCGGCCCGTGACGAGCTCGAAGGATCGGTTTACCCGCGTAAGGTAATAGTCCGAGTTCCATACCGCTATCGGCGCCGCGGAGGAGGAGATGAGTAGCTCAAGGGATTCCGAGGTGTCGCGGTACGCCCTCTCGACGCGCTTGCTCTCTTCGAGATCCCGCGCGAGGAGGTTCGTCTGCTCGCCGACGATTCTGTCAAGATTGTTCCGCTCCACGACGAGGGCGCGTTCGGCCTCGGTCCGCTTTCGCGTAAGATAGGCGACGACCTCGGAAACGGCGAAGAAGATGACGATCCGTATCAGCGCGAGGGGGATGAGACCGCGATCCCGCGGGATGAATATCATTAAGGCGAGGTACGCGGCTGATAGGGCACCGCAAAAAACCAGGCTTTTGCGGGGATAGCACGTCGCGACGATGATGATCGGTAAATATAATAGGTTTTGGAAGATAATGGTGATCTGAAAGGTAAGACACAGGATGCTAACGGACAGGCCCAGAACGACGAGAAGGATAATAATGGGCAGGGAACACTCGTTCGGGATGAACCTTCCGGTTATATCCTCGCGGCTATCCTGTGTGCGACGGACGCTCATGCCCGTAATAATCGTGTATCGTCCGAGAAAACGCAAGTTTTCTCGGACCTTTTTGGCGGCTATTAAGAGAAAAGTTTACGGCATTCGAGATAGAAACGCTTTTCGCTCGCCTCGCCCATCGAAAAGCTTTTTCGGGGGAGGGGGCCTCCCGAGGCGATCGTCGCGAAGAAGCTATCCTTCTCGACCGGGGGCAATAGCACGGAAACCGCGCCCGGTTCCTTTCCCAGTCGAAAAACCTCGTCTGACCCATGGATATAGTCGATCTTCGCGTCCGTTTTTTGAGCGAGATACTCGTCGAGCGCCGGCTGCAGTCGGCTTACGGCGAGTGCCGGGTTCGGCGTATCGAGGTAGTAAAGCTCACCAGCCGACACGAAACCGAAACGAGTTTCCCCGCGCGCGGCGACGAGCTTCTCGAGTTCGGCCGCGGATTCCGCCGTCTTTACCGTCCCGCCAAGGCGCTTCGCGAGAAAGGATGAGAGGTTTGAAGTCTCGACCCCAAAGAGGACGCGGTGGATAGGCTCGAAGGTGAGCCCTTCGTCATAGAGGTTGACGAGCTCGACGAGGGCAAAGCGGG
>JAKPSR010000012.1 GCA_029571425.1 Spirochaetota bacterium
ACGACCACCGCTACCTCCAGAGCGTGGCCGCCCGATACGGGCTTTGGTTCTCGCGCGCCGGGAACGGCATCTGCCACCAGGTCCATCTCGAGCGCTTCGGCGTCCCCGGGAAGACCCTGCTTGGATCCGACTCGCATACCCCGACGGGAGGCGGGCTCGGGATGATCGCCATCGGGGCCGGCGGCCTCGACGTCGCCGTCGCGATGGGCGGCGGCGCCTTCCACCTCTCGATGCCTCGCGTCTTCGGCGTCCGCCTGACCGGCGAGCTTCGTCCCGGGGTGTCGGCCAAGGATATCATCCTCGAGGTCCTCAGGCGGGAGACCGTCAAGGGCGGCGTCGGCAGCGTCTACGAATACTTCGGAAGCGGAGTCGCGAGTCTATCGGTTCCCCAGCGCTCCACGATCACCAATATGGGCGCCGAGCTCGGCGCCACCTGCTCGATCTTCCCGGCGGACGGGGCGACCCGAGACTTCCTCGCCGCGATGGGCCGGGCAGAGGATTTCGTCGAGATGAAGGCCGATGAGGGAGCCGCCTACGACAAGGTCATCGAGATCGACCTTTCCTCGCTCGTTCCCCTCGCCGCGCAGCCCCATTCCCCCGACGCGGTCGCGACCGTCTCTTCCCTCGCGGGCAAGAAGGTCACCCAGGTCGCGATCGGCTCCTGTACCAACAGCTCACTAACCGATCTCCAGGCCGTCGCCGCCATCGTTCGCGGCAAGCACGTAGCCAGCGGGGTCGAGGCGGGAATCTCCCCCGGTAGCCGGCAAACCCTGATGCAGGCCGAGAAGACCGGCGTCCTCGGAGAGCTTATCCGCGCCGGTTTCCGCATCCTGGAGAGCGCCTGCGGCCCCTGCATCGGCATGGGCTTCGCGCCAAACTCCGGCGGTGTGTCCCTGCGCACCTTCAACCGCAATTTCAAGGGCCGCTCCGGGACCCCGGACGCCCAGGTCTATCTCGTCTCGCCCGAGACAGCCGCCCTCGCGGCGGTCACCGGCGAGATATCCGACCCGGTCGCCGTCGCCTCCGTCCTCGCCGACGCGCGCTCCGCCTATTCGACCCCCGGCTGCGGCTGCATCCGCGACGACGGCATGCTCGTCGCCCCGATTCCGCTCGCCGAGGCCCTGAAGGCCGAGATCGTCCGCGGCCCGAACATCAAGCCATGCCCGGCTAGCCCGGAGCTCGCCGACCGGCTCGAGCTGCCCGTCCTCCTCAAGGCGGGCGACAACGTCTCGACCGACGACATCATGCCCGCCGGCGCGAAGGTCCTTCCCCTCCGCTCGAATATCCCGGAGATATCGCGCTTCGCCTTCGAGCGTCTCGACCCGAGCTTCTACGACCGCGCCCGCGCGGCCGGCTCCTGCCTCGTCCTCGGCGGCGAGAACTACGGCCAGGGATCTTCCCGCGAGCACGCGGCCCTCGCCCCGATGTACCTTGGGGTGCGCGCCGTGCTCGTGAAGTCCTTCGCGCGCATCCATAAGGCGAACCTCGTCAACTACGGGATCCTGCCCCTCGTCCTCGCCGACCCAGCCGCCTACGACGCGATCGCCCAGGGCGACGTGATCGAGATCGCCGGGATACGCAAGGCCCTTGAGTCGGGCTCCCCGTTCGCCCTCGTGCGAAAGTCGGACGGCGCGCGCTTCGAGGCGAAAAACGAGCTCGACCCGCGCTCGCGCCGAATTATCCTCGCGGGCGGGCTCGCCGCCTACACCCGGCAGGGCGGGCAGTAAGGGCCCGGCGCGGTGGGCGGCCCAGTTATCGAGGAATCCCGGCTCACGGTCGCCGTCCGCGACCCCGTCTGGAAACACGTATGGATGACGGAGGAGGTTTCCGATCTCCTCCGTTCGCCGCCCTTCTTGCGCCTTCACCGCATAAAGCAGCTCGGCCCGACCGAGCTCGTCTATCCCGGCGCGACTCATACCCGCGCCGCGCATTCCATTGGGGTATACCATGTCGCCCTGCGCGCCCTCCGCGCCCTCGTTTCGCGCGGCGCCGATTGGGTCAGCAAGGAGGGATGCGCT
>JAKPSR010000147.1 GCA_029571425.1 Spirochaetota bacterium
CCGTGATGTACAAGCATCGAGGCATGGCGTATTTCGCTCGATCCGATTACGAGAAAGCCCTCGCCGACTTTCGCTCGAGCGCGGAACGAAACCCCAAGGCCTTCCGCTCGCATTATTACGTCGCCATCGTGCTGGGCGTGATGGGCAACGACGAGGAGTCCCTGGAGGCGTTCTCCCGTTCGCTTGAGTTGAATCCCTACCAGCCATTTGTCTATATGCGCCGGGCCCAGGCCCGGTACCGACTCGGGATGTACACGGAGGCCATCGCCGATCTCGACAAGGCCGTATCGCTCGGCTACGACAAGGACGAGGAACGGCGCTTGCGTCTCCTGATAGCGAAGAAGCTCGACTCGGTCTAGCTAACCTCGGTTAACACGCGTCTTGACAAAGGGCCCCCTCTTTGTTATATCTTTCCACGTCGCGATATGCCTTCGTGCCGATCGCGCAAAGGGCTTCGGTGCCCCGCGTCTCCTTCGTCTAGTGGTTAGGACATCGGGTTTTCATCCCGACAACAGGGGTTCAATTCCCCTAGGAGATGCCAATCCCCATCGCTGGGTGAAACGGAGCGGTCATGAGGCATTCGCCTCGGGCGGCTCCTTTTTTTTGCGCGTCGGCCGGAGGTGCCATGACGGACATCGAGAAACGGTTTACCGACGAAGCCAGGCGGATAATCGCCCGCGCGATCGCGGATGCCGGGGGAAACGAGGTTTTCGCGACCGGCGTTCTCGATGAGTCGGGAGCGGTCGCCGAGGTGCGGGTAAACGCGCGCGGGCACGATGGGGCCGTCCTCGCGATCAGGGACGCCGACCAAGAGGCCGAGGTCCTTATTCACAATCATCCTTCCGGTGGACTCCATCCAAGCGAGGCTGACCTCTCGATCGCCGCGCGCGCGGCCGAGTCGGGCATGGGTTTTTACATCGTCGACAACGCGGTCGACGAGGTCTACGCCGTCGTCGAGCCCGTGCTTCGGAAGTCCGAGGAGCCCGTCGACGAGGAAGCCGTGGCCGGAATTCTCGCCGACGGAGGGGCACTCTCCGCCGCCTCCGATTTCTACGAGGAGCGGCCAAGCCAAATCGATCTAGCTCGCGCCGTGACCCGTTCCTTCAACGGTGGGCTTATAGGCGCCTTCGAGGCGGGGACCGGGGTAGGGAAGAGCTTCGCCTACCTTCTTCCGTCGATGCTATGGGCCGCGCAGAATAAGGACCGGGTCGTCGTCTCGACCGGGACCATCAACCTGCAGCAACAGCTGATGGAGAAGGATATCCCGCTCGCCTCGAGTCTCGTCGGCGTCCCGATCAAGGCGGTCCTGCTGAAGGGAAGGCAGAACTACGTGTGCCTGAGGCGCCTCGCCGAGGCGCAGGCGGAACGCGAGCTTTTCGATGACGAGGCCGAGGAGCTCGCCCGGATCGCGGAGTGGGCGGGAACAACCCCCGACGGGAGCCGGTCGGACCTTTCCTTCGTGCCGAAGGAAGCCGTATGGTCGCGGGTATCGAGCGAGTCGGACGCCTGCATGGGAATGCGCTGCGGGCATCGCGAGGAGTGCTTCGTGATGCGCGTTCGCAAGGAAGCCGCCTCGGCTTCCCTTCTCGTCGTCAACCACCATCTTCTCTTCGCGGACTTGCAGGCGCGGATGATGGGCGCGGGATACGAGGACACCGCCGTCCTCCCCCCGTTCCGCCACATCGTCTTCGACGAGGCACACGCGATGGAGGACGCCGCGACCAGCTTCTTCTCCGAGTACTTTACCCGCTTTAAGCTGAATAAGCAGATATCGATCCTGCACCGCGTCAGGCGAGGGTCCGTCGCCGGCCACCTCATTGCCCTCGAGCGGCTCTCGAGCGCCGCGGGCGAAGTCCAGGCGGCGACCGCCGCGATCCAGGCGGCGAAGGACGCCTTCGCGGATCTTGAGGATACCGCGCTCGGTCTCGTTGCCGAGGCGGGGACCTGGCGCCTCTCTGACCGGACGGTTGGCGAGGCGTCGGTGCTCTTCGAGCGCCTGCAGCGCGTGCGACGCGAGATCGCCGCGCTCGTCGGCGTCCTTCGCTCGGTGATCGACGGGATCCCGGAGGAGGACCAAAACGAGGGCCCGGTGTGGGAATCGAAATTCGCGATCCGGCGCCTCGAGTTCGTCGGGACGATCGCCTTGCATTTCTGCGAATGGGACGAGCGGCGCGAGTCGGTGTACTGGATCGAGCGCGTGAAGTTGACGCGATCGAGTAGGGGAGACGGCGCTACCTGGTATCCGCGTTTCGTCGAGACCCCCCTTTCGATAGCCCCGATGATGCGCGAGGCCGTCTTCGAGCCCTTCCGCACCGTGGTCTGCGCCTCGGCGACCCTCCGCGTCGGCGGTCGCTTCGATTATTGGATCCGCCGCTCCGGAGTCTCCCTGATGGAGGAAGAGCGCGTCGTGACCGGGGTGTACGACTCCCCGTTCCCGTATAAGAGGAACGTCCTCTTCGCCGTCCCCGTCGACGCGCCGCTGCCGGACGAACCGGGTTTTCAATCGTGGGTCGAGACGGCCGTCGTGTCGCTGGTCCAGGCATCGGCCGGCCGCGCCCTCGTCCTCTTCACCTC
>JAKPSR010000165.1 GCA_029571425.1 Spirochaetota bacterium
CCATCCTGCTATCTCCGTTCACGACCGACGCCGCGGGGCTATTAGTCGGCGTAAGCGTGGGCGGCATGGGAACCATCATCGCGTCCCTGGCGAGCGTGATCAGTTTTAAGTTCTTCGCGCGCGAGTGTCCCGGAGAAACCAGGCGATACCTCGGTATCTTCACGGCGTGGAACCTCGCGTTTCTCGTCGTCCTGTACGCGGTGCATCTCGTCGTCAGGGCTCTGGGGTAGTATCCCCTTGTTTTATTTTACCTCATATAGTACTGCGCATAATGTATGTTCTGTCTACTAGAAGACGAGAGTCTTTTTATAAATTAAGCTACAGGCACTTGCAAACGTTTGCGAGATGGTATATAGCTAATACAGCAAGCGCGCAAACGTTTGCCAGGAGATAGTATGAAGCAAGAAACCATCAATCGTTCCCTCCTCAAAATCGGCCTTCCTATTCTAGCCGGGATGCTGGTCAGCCAGGTGCAGCAGATTACGGACCAAGCCTTCCTTGGCCACGCCTCGAGCGAATACCTCTCGGCCGTCGGCAACGCGGGTTTCACCATCTGGACCACGATCTCCTTTCTATTCGCGCTCGGTACGGGTTCCGCCATTTTGGTGAGCCAGCGTATCGGCGAAGGCAGGAAAGACAAGGCCGAGGAAATACTCGGCTCGACCTTCGTCTACTCCAGCTTCTTCGCCGTCGGCGTCTTCCTGATCTGGTTCTTCGGTAACCGGGCGATCTTTCGCCTGATGGGCGTCCAGGAGCCGATCCTCTCGCATGCCGCCTTATATACCAAGATCTATACCTTTGGGGTTCTGTTCTCCGGGATCAACTCGGCGGCCCAGGCCGCGTTCAACGGCACCGGGCACACGAGGCCCATGATGATATCCGCCATCTTGCGCGCGGGGATCAACGTCGTCCTCGACTGGGTGCTGATCTTCGGTAACCTCGGCGCGCCCAAGCTCGGAATCGCAGGCGCAGCGATCGCCACCCTGACCGCCGACGTAATCGGTGGCACCTACTATATCTCGGCGGCGTTCTCGAAGAAGCTCCCCGTCAGGCTATCCCTGCGGGCGATCAGGGGCGCGAGCCTAAAGAATTACCTGAGCGTGATTAAGATCGGCATCCCCGCCGGGCTTGAGGAATTCGGCTGGAACGCCGGGAACATCCTGCTGCTCCGCTTCCTAAACCAGGTAGATCCCCTCGCCGCGGGCGTCTACACGATCGTGATGTCGATAACCCTCATCCCGGCGCTTTTCTTCATCGCGATGGGAAACGCGGCGATGACCCTCTCGGGCCGGCGGACCGGCGAAGGCAGGCCTGGGGAGATCAGGGTTACCGGGCGCCGGGCCCTCGTCCTTTGCTGGGCGACCTCCATCGCCTTCCTCGCCCTCTACGTCCTCTTCCCCTCGTTCTTCGCGGGGCTGTTCACGAAGGATCCCGCCGTCCTCGCGCAAACGGGAGCCATGCTCCTCGTCTGCTCCTTCGCCCTCTTCCCGAAGTCGGCGAACATCATCTACGGCGGCGCGATACGGGGGATGGGAGACACGCGATTCATGTTCCTCTCGCAGGTATTCGGCACGGTATTCGTTCTCGTGATGGCGCGACTTTTCATCTTTAACTTTAAGCTCGCCACATTGGGCCTCTTCATCGCCGTGTTCCTCGACGAGTTCGTCCGCGCGTTCGTTAACGGCTTTTGGTTCCACCGAAAGATCAATCGCCAGGAGACGGCGGTGCAGGCGGCCTCGGCTGCCCGCGAGGCGGTGTAGCCATGGCAACCATCAAGGACGTCGCCGCCCGGGCGGGAGTTTCCTTCACGACGGTCTCGCACGTGATCAACAAAACAAGGCCGGTGGCCGACGAGACGCGCGAGCGCGTCGAGCGGGCGATCGAGGAGCTTGGGTACGCGCCGAATATGGTGGCCCGCGGGCTCAGGCTCGGCGAGACGAAAACCGTCGGGGTGGTCGGGATATCGAGTTCCGACCTCTACTTCGCCGAGGTCCTTCATGGAATCCAGGAGCGCGGCTGGGAGGACGGGTTCGGCATCTACATATCGTATTCCGACCTTACCGACGTATGCCCCGTCGACAAAACCATCGTCGACGGGGATTTCTTTTGCGTGCGCGAGGTCGAGCGGCTGGGAGACCTCGAGAAGCGGAACATCCAAGGGTTGATCCTTAATTCGGTGCAGCCTGACATCCGCCTTCTCCAGTCCCTCAAGCGGCTGACGATACCCTGCATCCTGTTCCAGCGGCTCATCAAGGGAGCGGGCTGGGATAACTTCGTGTCAGACGACTACCAGGGCGCCACCGCCGCGATGCGCCATCTTATAGACCTTGGCCATCGACGCATCGCCCTTATTGAGGGATACGGCTACGAGTCGCATACCGTCAAGCACCGTAAGCGCGCGTGGGCAGACGCCCTTCGCTCCGTTGGCGTCGAGCCAGACCAAGGTCTCGTCCGCGACGGCCGATACGACTCATGCGTCGCCTACGCGGAAACGAGAACCCTTCTCGCCCTCCCCTCCCCGCCCACCGCCATACTCTACTATTCTGACACTATGGCCCTTGCCGGGATCCGCGCCGCAAATGACCTTGGACTTTCCGTACCCGATGACCTCTCGATCGTCGGGTACGATAACCTGCACCTCGACGCGATGACCGTACCGCGCCTTACCTCGGTAAGCCAGTCGAGCGCCCAGTTCGGCCGCGACATGATGGAGCGCCTTGCCGAACGCGTAGCCCAGAGTGATCTCGAGCCAATCGTTAAGGTCTATCCCCAAAGCCTCGTTATTAGGGAATCGACGGGCGAGGCGCACGATACTAGACGGTAGCGAGAGAAACCACATTAACAACGGTTACGCTAGAGGAAGGCGTCAAAACAATTTCTGCTGCTTATGTCCCTGCCAATAAAACAAGCTTTACCTTGCCTTCTACGGTAACAGCAATTGGTGATTCCGCTTTTTATAATTCAAAATTGACGAGTTTATCTATTCCATCTGGCATTACCAGTCTTGGTATCGGCGCCTTTAGTAATTGTGATTCCCTATCATGCATTACGCTTCCTTCTGGGCTGACAAGTATTGGCAATGGTACTTTTTCTGACTGCAGATCATTAGCAAGCATCACACTTCCATCAAGCATTACGAGTATCGGTGATTCAGCGTTCTCATATTGCACTAGGCTAAGAAACATTATAATACCGACGAGCGTTAAGTATATTGGTGATCGAGTTTTTTTTTGGATGGGCTTAACAAGCTTAACAATTCCCGCGAGCGTAGAGTATATAGGGTATGATTTAATAGGAGTATCAAATATCACCACAGTTACGTTTGCATCCCCCGGTAATTGGTATCGAACGAGTTCCTCTACCGATGCTTTGCAAAAGCGAAATGGAGAGCTGGTTGATGTTTCAAACGCGACGACGAATGTCACATACGTTAAAGAATACAAATTCTGGTATCATTTGCCTTAACAGAATATGTTAAAACCGCCAGGCGAAGAGTATCTGTCTGGCGGTTTTCAGTTCGATATGTAACGCGGAGCCTTTGCACTACATCAGTCCCCGAATTCAACTCCTGTCGGCTCCACTACCGTAAACCGTACCGATACCGGCGTATCGGGAAAATTCTCGCCAGGCATCACGTTAGTAGTCACTCCTAGACGACCTCCTGAAAGCGCTCGCCCGTCCTCTTCCCCGCCGCTATCCGAGAACTGATGTATCTCCGTACCGTTCGCGCTCACCGTGTAGTTGGCGACACCGTCATACGCGATCTCTATCCGATTCGTCGTCCCATATCCCTATGAAGCGCCGTGGCCGTCTTCCAGTGTGGCGTAAGTTTCGCGTATTCCTGACCGCCCAACACTTTTGCCAAATAGTAATTTCCAAAGGCGTCGATCTTAAACACCCAATAGTTTTGCGCGTCTTCACGCTGAAACGCCAATCCATACCCGCCGTCCCGGTCCCCCGTATACTTTACCATGTCAACGCAATACTCAAATGCTCCGCTCGGCGCGCCCGTCACCTGGTAGGCGGAGAACGTCGCCCCGTCGGAATCCGCGTACTGGGCGTCGTTGGTACTAAACACATAACTCCCATCTATCTGCCGTTCATATACAACTGTCTTGATTTCGGCATCACCATCGCCGTCACAACCGCCGCCTGCACAGCCAATAACCGCCAACGCGCCGAAGATAATCGCAATACGTCTTAGCATTTTTCTATCTCCCATTAAAAGTCTGAAATTATTTAAGTATATCTTATAGAACTTTTTACTGTCAAATAAATAAAAAGGACGGTTCAACTGTTCCCGCTTCGATATCGCCTTTTTTGATTGATAAAGATGCATTAAGTCTCGACAAGTTCTGATGTGCGCGCCACAATAGGACAAACTATTACCCTATGTGGATTATTTCTCCTTGTTATTAAATTCTTCCTCATCCTGGTCAATCATGTTGACGACGTCGTACGCCAGCGGAATGTATTTTCTGAGAAATATGTATAAAATCGATATGACAAAGGGCGCTTGCATGCTTAAGGAAACAAGTCGCATCCCGTAATAGACGTAATACACCCATGTCCGAACGGCCACCGCGTGACCGTCATCGTTGATGGCGTACGCGACGCCGTTCCGAAGATAGTATCCCATCGTCGACACGGCGATGGTCATGACTATCCCAATCCCCACAACGATCACGCCGAGGATAAACAGCCGTCTTTCGATTTCCTCAATCGCGAGGAGGCGGATTACCCAGAATGCGCCCTTCTTGAGCAAGGGAAACGCGACGTTTTTCAGTATTACGAAGGCGCCGGGTATGGCAACGAGCCATAACGCTCGAGAAGCGAACGCAAGAGCCCGATGCGCGGAGCGGAGGGCCATGGGTGCGCCCGTACCAGCGGGCGAGGCGAGATAGTCAGCAAGACAACGCGCGGCGATGACCGTCAGCGGCAGCGAGAAGACCATCAAGGCGCTGATGAGCAACCAGACTTTCTTCGTCCCGCGCCGCGAGGTCACCTTGCCCTACTCCAACACTGGATAGGCCTTCGGCTCGCTGCGGAGGACGGTGGGGGCCGCGGCCCGGATCGCGGCGACGGCGCGCGCGATCTGCGAGGCGGTGCAG
>JAKPSR010000175.1 GCA_029571425.1 Spirochaetota bacterium
CTCGATCTTCTTGTAGATGCGCTCCTCGACGAAGATGCGCTCGAGGGTGCGCATGTGGAGCCTCTCGATGAGGTTCGCCTTCTCGAGCTCGAGCTCCTCCTTGAGGATCTTGACGAGGCGCTTCGCGTGGTCCTTGATGACCTCGGTAACCGTCATCACGACGGGGTAGTTGTCCTTGATGACGAGGAGGTTGCAGGAGATCGACTGCTCGCACTCGGTGAAGGCGTGCAGGGCGTCGACGACGTCGGCGGCGTACACCCCGCGCTGGAGCTTTATCTCGATCTCGACGTTCTCGGCCGTGAAGTCGTTTATCTCGGAGACCTTGATCTTCCCCGAGCGCGCGGCCGCCTCGATCGAGGCGATCAGGCTCTCGGTCGTGCTCCCGAAGGGGAGCTCGCGGATGACGATCCGCTTATCGTCCGAAAGGTCGAACTTCGCGCGCACCAGGACCTTACCCTTCCCGTCCGCGTACTCGGAGACGTCAACGAAGCCGCCCGACGGGAAGTCGGGATAGAGCTTGAAGGGCTTCCCCTCGAGGCAGAGGATCTCGGCCTCGATGAGCTCGCGGATGTTGTGCGGCAGCACTTTCGTCGACATGCCGACCGCGATGCCCTCGGCCCCGATCGCGAGGAGTATGGGGAGCTTCGCGCGGAACGCGGTCGGCTCGCGGTTTCGCCCGTCGTACGAGGGGACGTAGCTCGTGATGTCGGGGTTGTGGAGGAGCTCCTTCGCGAGCGGCGTCGCGCGGCACTCGATGTACCGCGCGGCAGAGGCTTGGTCGCCGGTAAGGATATTGCCGAAGTTCCCCTGCCGGTCGATGAACAGCTCCTTGTTCGCGAGCACGACGAGGGCGTCTCCGATCGAGGCGTCGCCGTGCGGGTGGTACTTCATGCACTGCCCGACGACGTTCGCCACCTTGTGGAATTTCCCGTCGTCGATCTCGAACAGGGTATGGAGGATGCGGCGCTGGACCGGCTTGAGGCCGTCCTCGAGGTCGGGGATCGCGCGGTCGCGGATGACGTAGCTCGCGTACTCGAGTAAGTTTCGGTTGAATAGGCTCTTTATGTAGTCCATTTAGGCGTCCACCTCCGGGAGAAGATTCTTCATGATGAACTCGCGGCGTTCCGGGGTATTCTTGCCCATGTAGAACTCGAGGATGCCGGGAACGTTCTTGAGCCCCTGCACCGTCACCGGCAGCAGGCGTATGTCCGGGCCGATGAACTGCCCGAACTCCCTCGGGTTGATCTCGCCGAGTCCCTTGAACCGGGTGACCTCGGCCGCCTGCCCGAGCCGCTTCACCTCGGCGTCCCGCTCCTTCTCCGAGTAGCAGTAGACCGTCTCCTTCTTGTTGCGCACGCGGAAGAGCGGCGTTTCCAGGATGTAGACGCGGCCCGAGGTGACGAGCTCCTCGAAGAAGCTGAGGAAGAAGGTGAGCAGGAGGTTGCGGATGTGGAAGCCGTCGTTGTCCGCGTCGGTCGCGATGACGATCTTGGCGTAGCGAAGCCCCTCGATGTCGTTCTCGATCCCGAGCGCCATCATGACGTTATAGAGCTCGGCGTTCTTGTAGATGTCCGCGCGCTTCTTCCCGTACATGTTCTCGCACTTGCCTCGGAGGCTGAAGATCGCCTGGGTGTACACGTCGCGGCTCGAGACCATCGAGCCCGAGGCAGAGTCTCCCTCGGTAAGGAAGATCATCGTGTTCTCGCCCTTCTTCGCGTCGCCGAGGTGGTACTTGCAGTCCTTCAGCTTCGGGATCTTGAGGGCGATCTTCTTAGCCGCTTCCTTGGCTTCCTTCTTGACGCTGTTGAGCTCGGTGCGGAGCCGCTCGTTCGCCAATATCTTCTGCTCGAGCTGGCGCGCGGCCTCCGGGTTCTTGTGGAGCCAGTCGTCGACCGCCGACTTCGTCTCGTTGACGATCCAGGTCCTGACCTCGGTGTTCCCGAGCTTGTTCTTCGTCTGGCTCTCGAAGACCGGCGCCTGTATCTTCACCGCGATCGCGGCCGCCGTCCCCTCGCGCACGTCCTCGCTCTTGTAGTTCTTGCGGAAGTACTCGTTGATCCCCTTGAGGAAGCCTTCCTTGAACGCGGAAAGGTGCGTGCCGCCGTCAGAGGTAAACTGTCCGTTGACGAACGAGAAGTAGTTCTCGCCGTAGTTGTTGGTATGGGTGAAGGCGAACTCGAGCTGCTTGCCCTTGTAGTAGCCGACGTCGTAGATGTGGTCCTTGCCGACCTCGGAATCGAGGAGGTCAAGGAGGCCGTTTTCGGAGACGTACTTCTCGCCGTTGAAGATCAGGGTAAGCCCGGCGTTGAGGTAGGCGTAGTTCCAGATCCGCTTTTGCAAATACTCCAGGTTGAACTCGTAGTCGCCGAAGACGCCGTCGTCCGGGACGAACTCGACGAGGGTCCCGTTCCTGACGTCGCCCTTCACCGAGCCCTTTCGATCGCCCTTCAGCACCCCGCGCGCGAACACAGCCTCCGCGCACTTCCCTTCGCGGATTGCCATCACGCGGAAATAGCTCGAGAGGGCGTTGACGGCCTTCGTCCCGACGCCGTTGAGGCCGACGGAGAACTGGAAGACCTCGTCGTTATACTTCGCGCCGGTGTTGATGACGGAGACGCACTCGACGACCTTCCCGAGCGGGATGCCTCGACCATAGTCGCGGACGCTGACCTGGTTGTTCTTCAGGACGATCTCGATCTTCTTCCCGTGCCCCATGATGTACTCGTCGATGGAGTTGTCGATGACTTCCTTGACGAGGATGTAGATACCGTCGTCGGGATTCGACCCGTCTCCGAGGCGGCCGATGTACATACCGGTCCGGAGGCGGATGTGCTCGAGGGAACTGAGGGTTTGTATCTTCGATTCGTCGTACGTGGATGTTTTTTTAGCCATAACGCGACGAGTATACCAGAAAACGGGGATTTGGTCACGCGCTTACGCGCCCAGGTCCGGTAAAGGCGCGGCTTAGCGACCCTTGAGGATACCCATCAACTCTTCTTTACGGGCGACGAGGGTTTCGCGCTCCGCGGCCGCGGCCTCCGCCGCCTTGCGGGCCGCCTCCGCCGCCTGGCGCAACCGCTCGGCCTTCGAATCCGCGTCCTCGGCCTCGCGCCGCCTCGCGGCGATGTCCCGGTCGATCGCGTCGATGCGGAGATCGGCCTCGAGAACCTCGATGCGGAGGCGGTTCTCCGCGATCCCGGCGCGCATCGCCGAGACCTGCTCGAGCTCGTGGGCGTATCGGCCCATGTCGCTGAAACTATGCCCGTCCCCCGACCCGCCGAGGATGGACCGACCCGACTCGTCGAGGAACTTGTCCGCGTACTCGCGCGCGGCGAGCGCGGCGAGCGACTCGATGCGGCGGTCAGAGTCGCGGACGCGCGCGCGAAGCTCGTCTATCCGCCGTTGCGTCGAGTCGCCCGATCCCGCGGCCGCGAGTGATTCCCTCGCCCGCGCGATGTCGGCGTCGACCGACTCGGCGCGCTCGCGGAAAGCGCGCACCCGCTCGAGCGACGCGTCGATGTCCGCGGCGAGGGGGACGATGGACGGGTCGAGAGACCCGTCGGCGCGGCGCGAATCGAGGACACCCGCGTCGATCACGGCCTTGCCTCCCTCGCGGAATGCGGAGGCCACGCGCTCTCGCTGAAGCCGGACGTTCGCGGAGAGACCGGCGATACGTATTTGGGCGACTAACTTACCAAGAAGGCCGGACTCGGCAAGCTCGGCGCGCAGCCTCGCCTCCTTCTCCTCCAGGCGCACGAGGGCGTTGCCCGCCTCTGTCGCGCGGTCGTACGCATCCGAGAAGAACGCCGCGTCCTCGTCGGTATATAACCCGTAGAAACGTTTCCCCAGGTCCGCGAGGAGCTCGTCATGGCGGGACGAGGCCGAGGCCACGTTGCGGTCGATCTCTCGCCTAAACCTGGCGAGTTCCTGCATGCGCTCGACGGCCGCCTGAATGTCGAGAATGATCGAGGCGTCGCGCTCGCGCGCGGCGACGAGCTCGCGATACTGCACCGCGTGATCGGCCGACACGTAGCCCGCGCCCTCAGCCGGGTCAGACGAATCGGAAAGCAGCCGCTCCCCGAAATCGCGATAGAACCGGGCGAGCTCGCCACGCTTCTCGTCGAGGGTTTGAGTCAGGGCCTGTATCGTCTTGCGTTGCGAATCCATACTTATATTCTAATAATATATAATTTTCTTGACAATACAAACAACCGAACGTACGATAAATTGACCAAAGCCACTTTGGACGCATCACGAACGGGAGGAACGCTCATCATGGGATTCAGCACCGATAACATCCGGACAGTAGCCATCGCCGGCCATGGCCAGACCGGCAAAACCACCTTTCTTGAGCAGATGCTCCTCGCCGCCGGGGCGATACCGAAGGCGGAGACCGTCGAGTCGGGCAAGACCGTCAGCGACTGCACGGCGGAGGAAACCGAGCGGCGCATCTCGATTTACGCGAGCCTCGCGCACCTTTCCTGGAAAGACAAGCTCGTCAACCTCTGGGACACGCCCGGGTCGGCCGACTTCATCGGCGAGGTGATCGCCGCGTTCCGCGCCTCCGAGCTCGCCGTCATGCTGATCGACTCCCGCGCCGGCGTCCAAATCGAGACCGTTAAGCTGTGGCGCATGCTCGACAGACGAAACAAGGCGCGCGTCGTTTTCATGAACCACCTCGACGACGACAAGGCCGACTTCTCGCGTTGCGTCCTCGACGTGCACAACCAGTTCGAGGCCGAGGTATGCCCGGTCACGATCCCGATGGGAAAGGGCAAGGGTCTCGCCGGGGTCATCGACGTCCTGCACGCCAAGGCGTACCGGACGTCGGGCGGAAAGACCGAGGAGACCGAGATACCGCCCGAGTACAAGGACGACTTCACCCGCGCGCGCGAGATCCTCGCGGGCGCCGCGGCCGAGGGCGACGAGGAGCTCCTCGTCAAGTTCATCGACGAGGCGGGCCTTTCCGACGAGGACATGGTCCGCGGCCTTAAGCTGGCGATCAAGGATAACCGAATCGTCCCCGCGTTCGCCGGTTCCGCCATCACCGGCGCGGGCATCGTGCCGTTCCTCAACTTCCTCGCGGACATCGTACCCTCGCCCTTGGGCGCGCTCGAGGTCGCGCTCGGCAAGGACGAGAGCGAGGTCGCGGTCAAGGTCGACCCCGCGAGCCCGCTTACCGCGCTCGTCATCAAGACAGCGAACGACCAGTTCTCCGGCAAGCTCTCGTACGTAAAGGTGATCGGCGGCACGCTCAAGGCGGATACCGAGATATACAACGTCAGCGAAGGCAAGAAGGAGAAGATCGGCAAGCTCTTCCGCGCCGTCGGGAAGCGGCTCGTCGAGACGAAGGAGCTCGCCGCGGGAGACGTCGGCGTCGCCGGCAAGCTCCCGATCGCCAAGACCAACGACACGCTCGCCGAGAGCGCGGAAGCACTCCCCTTCGTCAAGCTTCGCACCCCGAACCCCGTATACTCGATGGCGGTCGCGGCAAAGGACAAAAAAGACGACGACAAGCTCGGCGACTGGCTGACGCGCGCCTGCGAGGAAGACAAGACGCTCCGCTTCACCTTCAACCCCGAGACGCACCAAAGCGTCCTGTCCGGGATGGGCGACCTTCACATCTCGATCGTCCTCAACCGCGTCAAGGCGGCCGCGAAGATCGAGATCCAGACCTCGATACCGCGCATCGCCTACCGCGAGACCATCCAGCGGAAGTCGCAGGCCGAGTACACCCACAAGAAGCAAACCGGCGGGCACGGGCAGTACGCCCGCGTCGTCCTGTCGATCGACGCCCTCGCGCGCGGGGAGAGCTACTCCTTCACGAACGCCGTGTTCGGCGGCGCGATCTCGAAGGGTTACATACCCGGGATCGAGAAGGGCATCAAGGAGGCGATGGACTCAGGCGTACTCGCGGGGTATCCCGTCGTCGACGTCGGCGTCACCATCCTCGACGGCAAGGAGCATCCCGTCGACTCGTCGGAGATGGCCTTTAAGCTCGCCGCGCGCAACGCCTTCAAGGAGGCGATGCGAAGCGCGGGCGCCATCCTGCTCGAGCCGATCATGAACCTAACGGTATTCGTCGACACCGCCTACCTCGGCGACATCATGAGCGACCTCTCCGGCAGGCGCGGGCGCATCCTCGGGCAAACCGGCCTCGGCAACGGGATCGAGGAGATCCGCGCCCAGGTCCCGCACCAGGAACTCCTGAAGTACGCGATAGACCTGCGCTCGATGACGAGCGGCACCGGCTCGTTCGAGATGTCGTTCGACCACTACGATCCCGTCTCCGGTAAGGTCGCCGACGAGGTAATCGCGCAAGCCAAGGAATTCATCAAGCAGCAAGCCGAAGACGAGTAAGGGCAACGCCCCGGCCCCTCCTGGCCGGGGCGCGACGAACGCGAGAAAAAGATCGACATACCGTCTCGGTCGGGTTTATACTTCTATTATAAACGCCATAGTGCCGTTTGAGCCGCAAAGCGAATCCCCCCGGCATTGAGTCCTACGCCAATCATCGTCCTCCCAAGAACCGAACGTTGCGCCGCCCCGCGCGCCGTAAGCGGGGAAAGGAGTCCGCCGTGGGAACAAACGCCGCATTCCCGGAAGACATCGCTTCCCGTATCGACACGCTGATGGAGACGCAGAGCGTCGAGACGCCCTCAGGCCAGCCGCGCGCCGCCCGCGCCCTTCTCGGCGCCGCGCCCGTCAAAGCCGCGATGAACGCGGGCGACCCGAAGGTGTACGAGGAGATGTCCTCGCTGTACCTGCAGGGCTATCGCGAAACGCGCACACTGAAGACGCGAAAG
>JAKPSR010000204.1 GCA_029571425.1 Spirochaetota bacterium
CTCCCCTCGGTCGCGGAGCCGCTTGATCCAAAGCGCCAGGAGGATCACCAAAACCACCACCGCGACGACGAAGTTCAGCGAGCGCACGGTCAGCATGCCGCCCGCGACGATCGGCTCGGAGGCCAAGACCGCCGCGATTCCGATCCCGAGGTTCGCCACGAATACCAGCGCGAACACCTTCAAATAGAGCCCCGGCCGCTCGCGCAGCGAAAAATACGCGTCGTCGCGGATACATTGGACGATCGCAACCAGCCCCGCCAGGCAGAACCCGATGAACGCCTGCATGAACGCGTCCGCCCAGACGATCTCCGTCAGGCGCACGAACAGCCCGTTCGCCAGCGTGTATACGGACAGCGCCCAGAACGCCGACGCGTACGCCCGCATGCGCGCCTTCTCCTGCCGCTCGTCGTATTGCGCCGCCTTCCGCCCCCGCGTCGTCCTTGCGTAAATCACCTTGAAAATCAGCGCGACGAGCAGGCCCACCCCCACCCCAATCGCATATGCCCCGTTGTACATGTCTGTCCCCCCTCTTTCCCGTCGATGGACACAGTATGCCACAGAGCTTCCGATTTGTCAAGTATCTTTGACATTATTTCGGGATTATTTTACAAAGAGATCCCCCCGCCGACAGATCGCCCCTTTATCCCGTCTCCCCAAAACGAAGATTCTCCGCCTATAGCCGGGCGGAGAATCGCGTTCCATCGGGCGGCAGCAATTGGCCGCGGGCCCCGCCCGCCCGCCCGCTAGTCCGCGGTCAGGGTGCAGTCCTGGAAGAACATCGTCTCGTAGGTGTCGTCCTCCCAGACCTCGAAGGTAAAGGTGATCTCGCGGGGGTTCTCCAGAGCGTAGGCGGTGACATCCTCCTCGCCCTCGATCGGCTCGAGCAGGAAGTAATCCGAGACGGTCGCGCCGTCGGCCACGTCGTAGACGCCGAGGCCATATACCTCGACGCCGTCGGCAACGGGGTCATTGACGGAGATGGAGATCGCCTTGCCGGTGTTGTTTTCCACGATGACGTAGAAGCGGATCATCTGGCTGTCCGCGTCGTAGGCGCTGTCGTAGAGGGACATCCGGACGCCGCGCTGGTCGATCAGCATGAGGCCGTCCTCGATCGAGGGAATGGGAGTCGGCTCCGGCGCGCGGGCGTCGAGTTCCTCATAGATGCGGTCGAGCAGGTCGTAGAGCTCCGCGTCGGTCATGGCCGTCAGGTCGAGCTCGCCGGCGCCGGGCGCGGGCGTGGTCACCGAAAAGCCGAGCTTCGGCGCCTGCGGCTCGACGGCGGGCGCCTCCGTCTGGGCAACGGGCACGTCCGTGCGCTTGTCCTTCAGGCCGAAGTTGAAGCTCATCGCGCTCGCGCACGTCGGCAGGAGCATAAGCGCAAGCGCCAAAATGCAGCAGATCCATCTCTTCATACCAAATTTCCCCCATCCTTTATTGCCGATTTCTCCCATTCAGATTATAGCATGTCCGGGGCCGAAAGACAAGGGAAAACCGAGGCCGGATGCCCGCCCGTCACTCCGCGACCAGAGACACAGCCTGGAGGAACATCGTCTCGTGGGCTTCGGTGTCCCAAACCTCGAAGGTAAAGCTGAACTCGCGCGGGTTTTTCAGAATGTCGCCGTAGAGCTCCTCCTGGCCCTCGAGCGGCTTGAGCGTGAACGAATTCCAGAACGTCTTGCCGTCGGGAACCGGGTAGAGGTCAAAGCCGTCCATTTCGACGCCGTCGACATAGGAATCCTTTACATAAATGCAAATCTCCCTGCCGGTGCTGTTTTCCACGAGCACATCGAAGTAGAGGCTCCCGTCCTCGATCAAATCGATCCAGTTAAGCGCCATCCGGACGCCGTCCCGGTCGAACAGGATCATTTCGTCCCTGATCCGGAGACCCTTGGGCTCCTCGGTCGGCGCGGGCGTCGCGGCGGTGCGGGCGTCGCGGCGGTGCGGGCGTCGATCTCCGCATCGACCCGGGCGTCCAGGTCGTTAAGCTCGTCGTCGGTCAGCCTCGAAAGGTCGAGGCCGTCGATGTCCGGCTCGGGAACGAGCAATTTGTAGCCGTGGCGCGGCCTGTTCGCCGGGTCGAGGGGAACGTCCATCGCGCTCGCGCTCACGGGCGGCAGAAGCAGAACAAGCGCCAAAGTGAACAAGACCCATTTCTTCATACCGGTGTACCATCCTTCGATGCAATTCGGGAAATCCATATTTTTCCAACCCGATTATAACACGCCGCGGCCCCAAACACAAGAAACCGGCTGGTTGACAATTTCCCGAAAACGTGCTATAAAGGATTGTAACCTTCCGAAAGGGGTGGAAAGATGCGCAGATAATCTCGCACGGAAATGGGTGTCGGCGTCGCCATGCTCATGTTCTGCGGGAGGGGCGCACTTTCTGTCTCGCCGCGCGCTGTGCGCGGAGGATGTATTTGGAAAGCGTCGCCTTTGCGCGGCGCTTTTACTTGCATAAGGGGGGTATTGCCTTGTCCGTGATCTCC
>JAKPSR010000214.1 GCA_029571425.1 Spirochaetota bacterium
CGAGATAGCGCGCGCGGAAAGGGAAGGCGTCGTCAGATACGGGGGAAACCAAGCGGACGTCATCTCATGGATGCGCGACGCTGACTGCGTCGTCCTACCGTCTTATTATCGCGAGGGGATCCCGCGCGTCCTCCTCGAGGCCGCCGCGATGGGCAAGCCCCTAATCGCGGCGGACAGCGTCGGCACTCGGGAGCCCGTCCGAGACGGGGTTAACGGATACCTCGTTCCGCCCCGCGACGCGCGCGCGCTCGCGAGCGCGATGATCCGCGTCATCGACGCCGGAGCCGAGGGCCGCGCATCGATGGGGCGCCAGTCGCGCCTCGTCGCCGAACGCGAGTACTCAGACCGTTTGGTCATAGCGCGATATATCGCCAGAATCCAAAAAGGAACCACGACATGACCCACGTATCACGAAAGCGAAGGCAATTTCTCCTGTTCGCGGTCGACCTCCTGATCCTGTATTCCCTGATACCGCTTACCCTGCTCGTCCGAAACATGGAGATTCCCACGTTTTGGTACGTGCTCGAGCACGCGGTCGGCTTCACCGCCGTGATCGCCATATGGGAACTCATAAGCTACGGGGTCGGGCTCTACTCGCTCGACAAGCCGTTCACCTCGTCGCAGGCATTCATCAAGATGATGATCGTCGCGTCGGTTAGCATGCTCTCGGGATTCGCCCTCTTTTACCTCTTCCTCAGCGGCGTCATAACCCCTAAGACTGTCCTCCTTCTTTACTCCGCGTTCTCCTTCGTCCTGCTGATGCTCTGGCGCGTGCTATACGACTACTTTTTCGGCACCAGGAAACGAAAGCCGAAGGTCGCCTTCGTCGGGTTCAACGAGACCGTCGCGTCCCTGATCAGGGAAATGCGTCGCTCCTCCTATTTCGGCTTTACCACGCTCGTGGTGTACGATCCCGACCCATCCGCGGGGCAGGAAGTCGCCGTTACCGATCCGGCCATCCCGTTCGTCTCGGATCAAGACGAATTCGTCCGCTTCATCCAGGGTTCCGGAGTGGACATCGTGATATTGGCCCGAGAGAAAAGCTTCCCACTCGCGGTCAGGCAAACGCTCTTCGCCCTGCTCGAGAACGAGGTGGGGTTCTACAACCTGCCTGACTTCTTCGAGGTCGTCACGCGCAAGATACCCATTGGCTCCATCAACGACAACTGGCTCCTTTCGCACCTCGACGCGCAAGGGAGAACCTTCTTCTCGATCTTTAAGCGGGGATTCGACCTCGGCTGCTCGCTTTTGATGCTGGTGGCGAGCGCCCCTCTTTGGCCGCTGATCGCCGTCGCCATCAAGCTCGAAAGCCCGGGGCCAGTATTCTTCAGGCAAATCAGGGAAGGGAGGAACGGCAAGACCTTCACGATACTGAAGTTTCGCACTATGCGCGTCGCCGGGAACGACTTTACCCCCACGGGCGCCGCGGACTCGCGCATCACGCCGATAGGGAACCTGTTGCGCAAGAGCCGGCTCGACGAGATCCCGCAGGTTCTCAACGTCTTCACCGGCGACATGTCGTTGATCGGGCCCCGTCCGGAGCGTCCGGAGCTGGCCGTCGAGCT
>JAKPSR010000221.1 GCA_029571425.1 Spirochaetota bacterium
CGCCGGCGGCGGCGTGGTAAAGGTCTATTCGCTCGGTTCGACGCCGTCCGCGAAGGTCGTCATTGCCGACGCGGCCCGCGTGACCAACTTCTAGACCGAAGTTCCCCCCTTATATTTTAGTGGTCGCCATTGGTAAAGCCAAAGCAATCAGGCGTCCGCGCCCATCGGTCTCTGGCGACTTTTTGCAGAATGTTCCCATGTAAATATGATTTTTGCGCTTGACGTGAAGATGCGATAGGCTGTATGCGTTCCCATGTCGGATCGACGAGACCTCCGCGACAGGGAGCCACACCCCCATGCTGCGTATCGATACCATCCCCAACCGAAAGTCCAAACCCACCGTCCTTCTGCGCGAACACCGCCGCGAGGGAACCCACATTCGCAAGGTCACTCTTCTCAATCTCAGCCACTGGGAACCCACCCAGGTCGAGGCCCTCCGCCTGAGTCTCGCCGGCAAGACTCTCGTCCCCATCGAAGAGGCCCTCACCATCGAGCGCTCCCTTCCCCACGGGCACGTAGAGGCCATTCTCGCCGCTGCCGAACGGCTCGGTCTCGAACGTCTCCTCGACTCCAGACCCTCCCGTCAGCGCGATCTCGTCGTCGCCATGATCGTCGACCGCCTCATTCACTCCGCCTCCAAACTCGCCACCACCCGTCTTTGGCGCGACACCACCCTCGCCGACCAACTCGGCGTCGCCGACGCCGACGAGGACGAACTCTACGACGCCCTCGACTGGCTTCTCGAACGCCAGGAGCGCATCGAGAAGAAACTCGCCAAACGCCACCTCAAGGAAGGCGACCTCGTTCTCTACGACGTCTCCAGCAGCTACTACGAAGGCCACACCTGTCTTCTCGTCGCCTTCGGCCATTCCCGCGACGGAAAAAAGGGCCTGCCGATCGTCGTCTACGGCGCGATGACCAACGCCGAGGGCTGCCCCGTCGCCATTGATGTTTACCGGGGCAACACGGCCGATCCTACCACCGTTCCCGATCAGGTCGAGAAACTCCGCGAACGCTTCGGCCTGGGGCGCGTCGTTCTCGTCGGCGACCGCGGCATGCTCACCTCCCCCCAGATCGAGGCCCTGCGGGTCCATCCCGGCCTCGGATGGATCTCGGCCCTTCGCTCCAGGGACATCCGCGCTCTCGTCGAGTCGGGGAACATTCAACTTTCGTTATTCGACGAACAGAATCTCGCCGAGATCGAATCGCCCGACTATCCCGGCGAGCGCCTCGTCGTCTGCCTCAATCCCCTGCTCGCCGAGGACCGTCGCCGCACCCGCGACGAACTGCTCGAAGAGACCGAGAAGGGTCTGGAAAAGATCGCCCGCGAGGTCGCGCGACGGACCCAGACCCCGCTCGCGGCGGCGGAGATCGGCGCCAAGACCGAGCGAGTTCTCGCGATCCACAAGATGCGCAAGCACTTCAAACTCGTCATCGAGGACGGGCGCTTCTCCTATGAGCGCAACGCCGAATCGATCCGCCGCGAGGAGGCCCTCGACGGCTTCTACGTCATCCGCACGGGCGAGTCCCGCGAGACGATGACGGCCGCCGACGTGGTGCGAAATTACAAACGTCTCGCCGAGGTCGAGCGCGTCTTCCGGGCGCTCAAGAGCCTGGACATCCGCATCCGCCCGATCCGCCACCGCACCGAAGACCACGTCCGGGCGCACATCTTTCTCTGCCTGCTCGCCTATTACGTGGAATGGCATATGCGCCGCGCCCTCGCGCCGATGCTCTTCGACGACGAGGAGCGCGAAACCTCTCGAATGACCCGCGACCCCGTCGCCCCGGCGAAACCCTCGGCGTCCGCCGACGCCAAGCGTCGATCACGCCAATCCGCCGACGGCCTGGAACTCCATAGCTTCGAGACGTTGCTCGGTCACTTGGCCACGCGATGCCAAAACCGATGCGTATTCCACGCGACCCCCGGCGCTCCGACCGCCGTGCGCCTGACCGAACCCACACCCCTCCAGGAGAAAGCCCTGAAACTCATCGGGACGATCGTTCCCAGTTCCTGACAACTCCAAAACGCGCCAAGTCCTGAAATCACAGCACTCTTGTGGGTTTGGAGACGGGGAACTTCGGTCTAGAGCATCTCTCGAAATGTTCTGCCGATTCACCGGACAAGAAAACAAAGGACGTAAAGGACCCAAAGGACCAAAAGGACAGCACAGATTCCGAGAGATCCTCTAAACCTCCAACAGACGGCGGGGGTGGGGACTCCACCCCTCGCCATGTAACAACGCGTCGGTCCAAACCCGACGAGTTGGCAATCCTTCCGCCCCGCGGCCTCCCGTCGCGGGGCGGATTCTTTTGCCTTGGCGTCCGAAGGTAGAAAGCCCAGTTCAGGATCCGTCATACCGCGGACGCGCCGAGGCAGGGACAATGCGTTGAACGCTGGATTATTCGGTTTGGGCGTGGATTTCACTCCAGCCGATACACGTCACGCCGATGGCGAATCCGCATTACGCGAACAATCTGTGCCGGGTCATCGATCTCGTACACGATTCGATAGTCCCCCACCCGAATCCGCCAGTCGCTGGTTGACCCCGACAGTTTTCGACATCCCG
>JAKPSR010000222.1 GCA_029571425.1 Spirochaetota bacterium
ATCAGGGAGGTTATCACCAATTCCTCGTTATTCGCGAGCTGCTTGGTCGGCCACACCGCGAGGAGGGCCGAGTCGTTGATGGCGTACATGGTGTTGAAGGATCGCCCGGGGACGAAATCGGGAAGCCAGGTTAGGGTATTGAGGCGATCCCAGTTCGAGACATACACCTCGGCAGGGCTCGTCGCCCCCGCGCCCGAAAGAAGGAACATGCAGGACGACTGCTTATTCGCCGAGACGATCACGGCGTCGGGATCGATCCCGGACACGAGCCGCGTCTCGGACGAGACGCGCGAACGGACGTTCGTGTAGAAGTGTATCCCCTCGCCCTCGCCGAGGAAGGTGTCGAGCAGGAGCTTCAGCGCGACGTCCGCGCTCTTGCCGGAGGTGTTCTCAATGCGGGTAACGACGCGGAGGGCGAATGGCTGGGCCGTCATCGACGTCCGGACGAAGCTGAATTCCTGAATCACCTGAAATTCGTCGGTCGGCGTGAAGGTAAGGACGATTGCCTCGTCGGTTTGGGCGACGGAGATCTTCCCGCCCTGTCGGCGCGAGAGGCGGAACACGCGACCGTCCGAGTACACGGAAAACCAACTGGTGGACCCAGCGTTTCGGTCCTCGAACAGAGGTTCGTACCGATTCTTTCCGACCTCGGATAGTCGATAGAGGGAAAAGCTACCGGTGTCCGGGTATACGACGAGCTTCAGCTCGCCCGAAAGTGCCTCGATCGGCGCGGCTACGGCGGGTATCGAGATGGCGAGGGCTAAGACGAGGCAGGCGAGGCGGCGCGCGCTCATCGAGAGCCCTCCCCCGCCAATATGGCGTCGTACATGGCCTGAAGGGCGCGTGCCTTCTCGCGAAGCCGCTCAAGGGCAGCGCGCCTCTTGGCCGGATCTGCCTTCTCGTCCGAGAGGGCCGAAAGCTCGTCCGGCGGCAGGCCGACGCCTTCCTTCGCGAGCGCGGCCGAAAGCTCGGCGTTCCGTACCTCGAGTGCGGCGACCCGGTCCATAAGCTGGGCGTTCTTCACCTTTTCGTCGGCAAGCTGCTTCTCGAGCTCGCCGAGCCGGGTGTCCTTGATCATGTCCGAGATGCGCTTTTGATAGGCCGTCACGGCCTGCTCGTAGGTGCGCTGGCGGCGCTGATAGTCCTCGATAACGCGCAAGGATTCCTCGTGGCTCACCTTCAGGAGTTTCAGCAGCTCCTCCTCGCGGTCGGTTTGCTCGATCAGGGAGATGCGATACTGTGCGGCTTCTCTCTTAACGGCAAGGGGATAGTCGCGCACGACGCGATAAAAGAGGCTTCGGGCCTCCTCGTAGCGGCCGACGGCGAATAGGCACTCTCCGATCCAATAATACGCCGAGGGAGCCATGGGATGGCTGGGATAGCCGGTAACGAAGGCGTACAGGGTTTGGATTGATTTTTCGTACTCTTCCTGAAGGAAAAAGACACGACCCTTTTGGTACATAACGTCAGGTATCCGCGAATCCGAGGGAAAGCTGGCGATAAAGCGATCCATGTCGCGGATAGAAACATCGTAATCCTCGGCGGAGAGCTCTGCCATGATAAGCCAATACCATGACTCGCCGGTCGCCGTCGCGGGGTCGGACACGGCCTTTCGGAAGGCGAGTATAGCGGATGACCAGTCGGATCGCGCGTAGGCGTCGAGCCCGGAGACGAGGGGATCGGCGGCGGATTGGGCACCGAGGCAGGCGAGGCCCGCGCAGAGGAGAAGCAGGATTCCAAAGGTTTTTTTCATGACCACTCCATCTCGGTTCCGCGCCCGGCGACGGATTAGCCCGTCAGTTCCCCGGAGAAAAAGGCCGAGCCCGAGACGATCACGTCCGTCCCGGCCTCGCGGACCAGGGGCAGGGTTCGCGAATTCACCCCGCCGTCTACAGATACTATATACGAGAAATCGTTTTCCCGCATGATTTTTTTCAATTCGCGCACCTTTTCAAGGCAGGGCATGATCATCTCCTGCCCGCCGAACCCCGGATTAACGGTCATTACGAGGACAAGGTCGATGAACGGCAGGATTTCCTGAAGCGCGGATACCGGGGTCGAGGGAACGAGGCTGATGCCGGCCTTGAGCCCAGCCGCCCGTATCTCG
>JAKPSR010000229.1 GCA_029571425.1 Spirochaetota bacterium
GACGATGACGGCCTCGTTTCGGGTCATCGCGTCGAAGCCGGAGAAGCGGGCGCGCTCCGGCGGGGGAAGGGGTCCCTCGGCGGCGATCGCGATCAACAGGGAATTAGAGACGGGAACGAAGAATTCGTAGGGAATTCCGGCAGAGTCCCGGGAGAGGACGGCGTAATAGTACGAACGGGCATCGGGAAGCCGGTCCACGTATTCGGCAATCACGTGGCTGACGCTGCCGACCCGCTCGGCCGCTTGGTAGTTCGCGGCCGTGATCGGCTCGGTGTGGCGGAGTATGACGCTTTCGCCGTCGACCTCTGGGTTGGGAACCCACGCCAGCTTGACCTGCGACCCGGTTACGGTGGCCGATAGGGCGGACACGATCGGCGGGGCTGGTACAGACCGCTCGATGGGGCTCATGGTGGCCGCCTCGGCCGGGACTATCGGCTCGTCCGCGCGGATGCTCGCAAGCGAGAGAAGGGCGACGGAGACCAGGAAAAACGCGCGTTTCATCGATTTTCTCCTATCTCATTGTCGCAGTTAATTGATGATTTGACAAGATAATTCCTTTCCCGTATGCTAGGGTATGTTTGTGTCCGTCGTCCTAGACCCGGGCGGAGAGGAATCCGCCCGCCAACTCGCCGAGGTCTTAGTCGCTTACGGCTTCGAGAAGGTCCAGCGCGCGTGCTGGGAGTCGGCAACGATCAACGATCCCATACTCGCCCGTCTCAAGCAGGAGATCGACCGGGTCACCGATTACTACGACTCCGTGCGCCTCTACCAGTTTCCCGTCGACGGCCTGCTCGCCGTGACTGTCCTGGCGAAGAAGCGGTGGAAGCGGGTCGTGGTCAGGCCGCCGGTCAAGGCGCCGCCCAAGCGAACGTGAACGCCGAAGGAGAAACGAGATGATACTTGAAGAATGCAAGGGCCCGATCGCCGAGCTGAAGTCGACAGTCCTGGAAATCTGGGGGCGTCTTTGACTCGGATGCGATAAAGGCCAAGATAGCCGAAAAGGAAGATTTTACCGCGACGCCCGGTTTTTGGGACGATCCCAAAAAGGCCGAAAAGGTGATGGGCGAGCTTAAGTCGCTTCGCGCGCGGGTCGAGCCTTGGGAGGGACTGATCGCCGAGATCGGTGACCTTGAGGCCATGTACGAGCTCGCCGACGAGTCGGGCGACGATTCCCTCGGCGCCGAGGTCGAGGCCGCGCTCAAGTCCGCCCAGGCGCGCTTCGAAAAACTGAACATACTCAACCTCCTCTCAGACGAGGTCGACCGAAACGGGGCGTACCTAACGATCCACGCGGGGGCAGGCGGCACCGAGGCCTGCGATTGGGCCCAGATGCTTTCGCGCATGTACGTGCGTTGGGCCGAGCGCCGCGGTTACAAGATCGAGACCGTCGACCTTCTCGAGGCCGACGGCGGGATCAAGTCCGTGACCCACCAGATAACCGGCGACTACGCCTACGGCTACCTGAAATCGGAGGCCGGCGTGCACCGTTTGGTGCGCATTAGCCCCTTCGACGCGAACGCGAGGCGCCACACCTCCTTTACCTCGGTTTACTCATTCCCGATCCTGGACGATACCATCGAGGTCGATATTCGCCCCGAGGACCTTCGGGTAGACACCTACCGTTCGGGCGGCGCGGGCGGCCAGCACGTCAACAAGACCGACTCGGCCGTGCGCTTTACGCACTTGCCGACGGGTATCGTCGTCGCCTGCCAATCCGAGCGAAGCCAGATCATGAACCGGCAGACCGCGATGGGCATCCTCAAGGCGCGGCTCTACGAATACTACCGCGAGAAAAAGGAGCAGGAGAACCAGAAGTTCGCCGCCGAGAAAAAGGACATCTCGTGGGGTAACCAGATACGCTCGTACGTGTTTCAACCCTATACCATGGTTAAGGACCACCGCACGAAGCACGAGACGGGAAATATCCAAGCCGTGATGGACGGGGATATTGACCCGTTCATGGAGGCCTACTTGAACAGCAAGTGGAAGGGCTTGCCCCTCGACGGGGACGACGAGGTATTATGACCGCGATCATCGTGCGCTCGCCGGCCGTCGCCGAGGGCATAGCCTCGGTCGCCGCCGGTTCGCGCGTCGAGACCTTTCCCGGGGGCGATCCCTCGCTCGCGCTCGGTTGGCTCGCCGAGCGTTCTCGGGAGCGGCCCGTTCGCGTCCTCTTTTACGAGCCGAGTTTCCTTCCCGACCCGGCCCCTTTTAGATCGATGAGCCCGCATACCGTTCTCGTCGCCGTCTACTCGCCGTCGGAGACGGAGGGCGCGAGGGATGCCGTCAGGTGCGGGGTGGCCGCCGTGCTCGCGAAGCCATTCACGGCAGAAGACGTCCGCGGGGTGTACGCCCTTGCGTCGCGATAACCTTCCGCGCGCCATCGCGCTTGCCTTTGCGCTCGCCGCCCTTCCCCTGACGGCCGTGCCCCTCGCGGCGCAGACCGCCGAGACGCAAGCGGCTGGGTGGGTTCTCGCCGCCGAGGAATTCCGCCTTGACGGCGTGCCGCCTGCCTACGCCTCGATGGCCACTATCCTTCCGCGACTGATGATCTCGCGCCTATCCGCCTCGGGGAGCCGCCTCGTCCTTCCCGACGAGAAGGTCGCCCGCGAGCTTTTGTCCCTTTCCGCGAAACGAACCAAGCTCGTCGATGAGCGCGCATCGCTCGTCCTCGAGCGCGACCGCCTGCTCCTCTCCTCGTCACCGGCGACGAGCCGCGCGGGCGCGCGCTGGGCGACGGACCGGAAGATACGCGCCAAGGAGCGCGAGATCGAGCGCGTCGCCGAGGAGATGGAGAAGGCGCGTCGGCGTGGATCGGAGCTCGAGGAGGAGATCGTGGCCGTCACCCTGTGGAAGGACGGGCGCGAGCTCTACAAGGGTGACCCAAAGAGGGCACGGGGCGAGGACCTTCGCGCCCAAGGGGTCTCCGCCCTGATCACCGGGTCGGTGCGCGACCTCGCCGGGTACATGTACGTCTCGGCCACGCTGGAGACTGGCTTACCCAACTACCCGCCGGTCACCGTCTCCGAGGCGGCGTCGTACGACCAGGCCGACTCCTTGGTCCAGTCGGTCCTCGAGCGGCTTCTCCCGTCGATACGCAACGCCGAGAACGTCGCGCTTAGGATCGACGTCTCGCCCGCCGACGCAACGGTCTACGTCGATGGGCGAAAGGTCCTCGACCTCGCCGAAGCGACGCTGGTCTCGCGCGGGCGGCACTCGATAAGCGCGACTGCCCCGGGCTACGCGGAAGAGCAGCGGGAGGCGGATTTCTCCGCCGCGAAGGAATACCGCGTCTCGATCGAGCTTTCGCGTGAGGAGACGATCGCGCTCACCATAGAGGCCGAGCGCCTCCAGGGAGACCTTTTTGCCCGCGCGCAGTACGTCGGCGGAACCCCGGTCACGGCCGAGTTCCCGATAATCCCGACGCTCGCCGAGATCGCCACCGCGGCCGGCACGACGTACTTCATCGTGGACCCGGCCCTCGAGGGCGTTTCTGACGGAGCGCGGCTCGTCGTGCCGCAGCCGAAGCGAAACGTCAAGGAGCGGATCGAGAGGCAGCGCCGCGTGCTTTATTGGTCGCTCGGCGCCCTCTACGTCTCGCTCCCCGCGACGATGATACTCCGAGGCATCTCGCAGAACATGTACAACGCCTACGCGGATGGGCGGCTCGAGCAAACGGCGGCGAACGCCGAGCGGGTAAATCAAATGAACCAAGCCTACGACATCGCGAGCTACGTCAGCATCGGCTTGGGTATAAACGTATTCATACAGATAGCGCGATACCTATGGGCCGCGAACCAGGTCACGCCAAAGAGGGCGGAGCCCGCGTGGCCTGACGAGGAGTGAGCATGGCAAGAAACGGTTTCGCCGATGGGCTTAGGCGCCTACTCGGTATCAACCAGCAGCGCGACGACGGTTTTTTCGACGACCTCGCCGACGTCCTCATCGAGGGCGACATAGGCCCCAAGACCGCGTTCGGGATTACGGAGACCCTGGAAAAATCAGGCGCGAAGTCGTCGGACGCCGAGCTTCGCGCGCGGCTTCGCGAAACCCTCGATTCGTACCTTCCGAGGTACGCGCTTCAGCCGGAGCCGGGGAAGGTGAGCGTCTACCTCGTTCTTGGGGTCAACGGGGTGGGGAAGACGACGTCGGTCGCCAAGATGGCCGCGCACTACATGAGATCCTGCCCGGTCATCCTCGCCGCCGCGGACACCTTCCGCGCCGCCGCGATCGAGCAACTCTCCTTCCACGCGGCAAAGGTCGGCGCGAGGATCGTGGCGCATAAGCACGGCGCTGACCCGGGCGCCGTCGTCTTCGACGCGGCCGAGGCGGCCCGTGCCTCGGCCGGCGCGCTCGTGATCGCCGACACGGCGGGCCGACTTCATAACCGCGAGAACCTGGTCCGCGAGCTGCAAAAGATCGACCGCATCGCGGCGTCAAAGGCCGATCCCGGGCAATATCGGAAAATACTGGTCATCGACGCGACCACGGGACAAAACGGGCTTCGCCAAGCCGAGGTGTTTCACGAGGCAGTCGGGGTCGACGCCATCGTGCTTTCGAAGTACGACTCCACCGCGCGAGGAGGCATCGCCATTACCGCGGGCAAGGAACTTGGCATTCCCGTGGCCTTCGTCGGTACCGGCGAAGGTTACGCCGACTTTGCCCCGTTCGATCCCGGCGCGTACCTCGACGAGTTCCTGGGGGACTGATCGATGAGACCCTCGGCCGCCGCGCGGGCGGCTATCGTCGCCCTGTCGCTCGCGTCCCTCGCGGGCTTCCCGGCCCTCGGCGAGGAACCGTATCGGTTCTCGTCCGACGGCACCGTGCGCCGGTTCCGCAATGACGCGGTGTCGCGCGCCGGGGTCACCCTCGGCGGCGAGAAGCGCTGGACGCACGAGGAGGTCGACCGGTTGGGAAGGCCCATCGCGCGGACGGTATGGCTGGAAGGCGCGGTCGTCGAGACGGTCGCGTGGGAATATTCAGGCGACGGGCAGAGGCCGACGCGCATGGTCGTCGCCGGGAAGGCTGAATCCGTCGTCACCGAGTTCGACGCGATGGGCCGCGAGGTCAAGGTCGAGACTCGCGACCCGACCGGGCCGCTGATCCGCCTTTTGCAGAGGCGGTACGACGACGTAGGCCGCCTCGTCGAGACCTCGACGGAGGAGGGCGGCCATCGTTACCGGACCGAGTACACCTTCGGGACGGACGGCACGTTGGCCGTGAAGACGCAGTATCGGGATGGGCTGGTGACGAGCCGTTCCGTGTACGAGTCGGTCGACGACTGGGTCGAGACCCTGTACGTCGACGGTCGCCCGATCCTGGAAGTCGTCTTCGTTAACGGGACGAGGCGTTCGGAGCGAGCCCCAGAGGGGAGCGGAAGCAGGCGGAGGAGGCTCTTCAGTGATTAACGCGCGTTCGTGGGTTTTCTTCGTCTCTAGCCGATTTGGCAAGGCGGACTCTCGGGGAAGGTCCGCTGTTACGGGAACCTTGTCCGCCCTGGGGATAGCCCTTGGCGTGGCCGCCCTCATCGTCATCCTCTCGGTGATGAACGGTTTCCAAATGGGTTATATCGAAAGCATACTCGAGGTCAGTTCCGCGCATGCCCGCCTTTCGGAGGGAACTGAGGCCGATTACGCCCGAGCGGCGGGCCTTCCCGGCGTGCGCTCCCTTACCGTATTCACCGAGGCGCAAGCCCTCGTCGAGGGCAGGTACGGCCGCCAGCAGGGGGCCCTGCTTCGGGCCGTCGACCCCGACATCGCCGAACGCGATCCCCTGTTCGCCGAGCGAGCCCGCGTCGAGAACGGGCGATTCGACCTTCGTCCGGGATCCATCGTCCTTGGGTGCGAGCTGGCGCGCTTCCTGCAGGTCTCCGTCGGCGACACGGTCAACGTCCTCGCGGTCTCGGGCACGAGCGAGACCGACCTCGTCCCCGCGGACGGCGATCTTCGCGTCAGGGGCACGGTCAGGACGGGATACTACGAGATCGACACGAGCTTCGCGTTCGTCTCGCGCGCGGACGGCGTCCG
>JAKPSR010000237.1 GCA_029571425.1 Spirochaetota bacterium
CTCGGCAAGGCCGACCGGATGGATTGGATGCTCCTTCCCGCCCTCGCGCGGAAGAACTACGCAAAGATGATCGACAAGCAGGGCGAGCTCGAGCGATGGGCCGGCCTCTATAAGCGAAACGCGATCGTCCTTAACCCGAAGCGAACCGACCTCGCCGTTGTGACGAGCGGGCTCGGGCGGAACTACTACGAGGAAAACCTCGCCGACCTCGCGGCCGCCTCGGGCAAGGATGGGCTCCCCTCGACCCTGCACGTCGCCGGCCTCCCGCTCCCGCAGGAACTTCTTCGCGAGCTCGCGGCGACCGCGAAGACCGTCCTCGTCATCGAGGAGGGCATGCCCTTCCTCGAGAAGCAGCTCCGGGGCATCCTGCCCGGCAAGAACAAGGTGGTTGGCAAGTACACCGGACTCCTCCCGCGCGCGGGAGAGCTCAACCCGGACACCGTGCGCGCGGCGCTCGGCCTGCCCGCGCGGAAGACCATCCTCGATTCCGTCAAGGAGCCCGCGCTTCCGGGCCGCCCTCCGCAGCTCTGCAAGGGATGCCCGCACGGGGACTCCTACGCCGCGCTGAACCGTGCGGTAGAGGAGCTGAACAAGAGGGAAGGGAAGGTCTCCAGCGTCGTCGCCTCCGACATCGGCTGCTACGCCCTCGGCGCCGTCGCCCCGCTCAAGGCGATCGAGACGATCGTCTGCATGGGCGCCTCGATCGGGATGGCGCGCGGCGCTGCGGAGGCGGGATACAAGCACGCTTTCGCCGTCATCGGCGACTCCACCTTCCTCCACTCCGGCATCACCGGCTTGATCGACGCCGTCGCGGCGAAGACCCCGGTTACGGTGATCATACTCGACAACTCGATCGTCGCGATGACCGGCTGCCAGCCGACCATGCTCCCCTCGAGCCAGCTCGAGAAGCTCGTCCTCGGCGTCGGGGTCGACCCCGCGCACCTGCGGGTGATCGAGGCGAAGCCAAACATGGTCGAGGAGAACGCGAAGATATTGATGGAAGAGTCCGACTACCGCGGGGTCTCCGTCGTCATCCTGGTGCGCGAATGCCTCGAGGCATTCCGCCTCCGCAAGAAGAAAGAGGCGAAGGCAAATGGCTGACGCCGCGTCGCGCTGGCAACTCGACTCGGTGTACCCGGGCTTCGACTCGGCCGAGTTCGCGCGCGCGAAGGAAGACCTCGCCCGCCTCGCGCGCGAGACCGTCGCGCACGCGGAGCAGGGTCCGGCTTCGCCGGGCGACCCGACTTCATTTGATCGCGCGGCCTTCCTCGCTTGGCTTCGACGCGCGATCGAGCTCCGCAACGAGGCGAGCGGCCTCGCCGAGAACCTGACCTCCTACTGCTACGCGGCCTACACCGTCGACACGACGAACCGCCGCGCGATGACCGAGCTCAACGCCGTCGAGACGATCGCCGTGCCATTCGCGCGCGCGAACGCGCTCTACCTCGACGCTCTTGCCCGCTCGGGCGACGTCGCGCGCGAGGCCGCTCGAACGGAAAGTTGGCTTAGTCCCTATGAGTCGCTAATCGACGACGAGCTTTTCTGGCAAACGCGCCAGATGCCGGCGGCCGAGGAGGACCTCGCGAGCGACCTCGCGCGCTCGGGCGCCTCGGCGTGGGGCCGGCTCCAGGAGCAGATGACCTCGACCGCGGGCGCGGTGTGGGATAAGGAGACGGGCGAGCGCAAGACCCTCGTCGAGCTCCGCTCCCTCGCGCACGACGGGGATCGCGCGACACGCGCGAAGGCCTTTGCCCTCGAGATCGAGACCTGCAAGTCCATCGAGATACCGGTCGCCGCTGCGATCAACGGGGTCAAGGGCTGGGCGATAAGCCTGAACGCGCGCCGACGCTGGGACGAGGGATCGACCTCCGCCTCCGCGATCGGGAAGGCGACACGGCAGGGGCAGATCAGCCGCAAGGCCCTCGCGGCTCTCGTCGAGGCGATGGAGGAATCGTTGCCCGCGTGGCGGCGCTATCTCCGCGCGAAGGCGCGCCTCCTCGGCGTCGAGCGTCTTCCGTTCTACGACCTTTTCGCCCCGATCGGCGGGGCCGCGCGGCGCTATTCCTTCGCCGAGGCGCGCGACGCCGTTGTGTCGAACTTCGCCCGCTTCTCCGGCCGCATGGCGGACTTCGCCGCGCGCGCCATCGACTCGGGTTGGGTCGACGCGGAGCCGCGGCCCGGGAAGATCGGCGGCGCCTACTTCACGCAGATGCCGGTCGCTCGCGAGGGCCGGGTCATGCTCAACTTCGACGGGACCTTCAGCTCGGTCCTGACGCTGGCGCACGAGCTCGGGCACGCCTTCCACGCGGAGGTCCTGAAGGACGAGCCCTTCCTCCTGCAGCGGACGCCGATGACCCTCGCCGAGACGGCCTCGATCTTCGCCGAGACCGTCGTGCACGGGGCGGAGCTCGCGCGCGCCTCGGGCGACGAGCGGCTTGGTCTCCTCGAGACGCAACTTCAGGATGGGTGCCAAATACTGGTCGACATACTCTCCCGCTTTTACTTCGAGCGCGCCCTCTTCGACGCGCGGAAGGACGGCGAGGTGGCGCCGGCCGAGCTCTGCAGGATGATGGAGGAGGCCCAGCGCGCGACCTACGGCGACGGGCTCGATCCCGGCGCGCTGCATCCCTACATGTGGCTCGTGAAGACGCACTACTACTCGAGCGACCTCGGCTTTTACAATTTCCCGTACGCCTTCGGCCAGCTGTTCGCCCTCGCGCTCTACGCGCGCGGGACGGAGGAGGGTCCGGCCTTTCAGGCGGCGTACGAGGCCATACTCCGCGACACCGGAAGCCTCGACGCGATCGAGGTCGCCAGGCGCGCGGGATTCGACGTCGAGACCGCCTCCTTTTGGCGTGGCGGTATCTCGGTGTTCGCGAAGGCGATAGACGAATTCGAGCGGATCGCCGCGGGGTTCGCCCCGGCAGGCGCGAAGCGACGTGAGGAGAAGGACAGATGACGTACGACATCATACTCGCCGGGGTCGGCGGGCAGGGGGTGCTCTCGATCGCGACGATCGTCGCGAAGGCCGCGATGAAAGACGGCCTTCAGGTGCGCCAGTCGGAGGTGCACGGGATGAGCCAGCG
>JAKPSR010000257.1 GCA_029571425.1 Spirochaetota bacterium
ATCCCGGGTAGGTGATTATTACGCTGAAAAGGGAAATTCCATCGAGGCGATCAAGCTGTATTGGCTTGCGCGCAATCGGCGGAAGTCCGAGCCCTTGATAGAAAAACTGGCGTCCTTGGTGGGCATGATGCTCGCCGACGATAAGGAACAAAACGATGGCTGACATGATACACGATATGCCGCCCATGCCCGAGCCGGTTCCCGGCATGAGCGAAGAAGATAAGCGCTTCAACGAGATAGCCGAGCTGTCGAAAAACGGCTACGTCCTTCTCACGGAAAACCGCGTCGACGAGGCCGAGCGCGCGTTCAAGAAGATCCTGGAGATCGAGTCGGACAACAACTACGCCCTCGTCGGGCTTGGGGACGCCTCGCGCAAGCGAAACCGTTTCCGCGAAGCGATCGACTATTACGCGAACTGCCTCTCCTTCCATCCGGGTAATAATTACGCCCTTTTCGGCCTCGCCGACTGCTATAAGGCCCTGAACCAATATAACAAGGCCATCGAGATATGGGAGCAGTACCTCCAGCACGACGACCGGAACATCACCGTGCTTACCCGCGTCGCCGACGCTTACCGCAAGATACGGGACTTTAAGCAGTCGAAGTCGCTGTACCTGCGCGTCCTCGACATGGAAGAGAACAATCCCTACGCACTGATCGGCCTCGGTCACCTCCACTACGATTTCAAGGAGTACCGCGACGCCCTCTATTACTGGCAACGGATGCTCGAGATCAACGAGGAATCGGTCGATATCCGCGTCCTCACCTCGATCGGCAACTGCCACCGAAAGCTCAAGACATTCGAGCAGGGCATTCCCTACTTCGAGCGCGCCCTTAAGATGGACCCAGACAACTTCTATGCCCTTTTCGGCCTCGCCGATTGCTACCGGGGGATGAACCAGCAATACCGCTCCGTCGAGTACTGGAACCGTATCCTGGACAAGGACCCAAACAACAAGGTCATCCTTACCCGCGCCGGCGACGCGTACCGCAACATGGGCGATTACGAGCTCGCGCAGGACTATTACCAGCGCGCCCTCGACATCGAATTCGACGTCTACGCCGTGCTTGGCCTCGCCATGATCAACAAGACGCAGGGCAAGTACGCGGAGGCCGCGACGAGCCTTTCCCGCCTCGTGCAGTCGGACCCGAAGAACTACCGGCTCTACCTTGAGCTCGCCGAGTGCTACCTCAACAGCGGCGAGCGCCAACGGGCCATCGAGACCCTGTCCGACTTCCAAAAGATGGGAATACGCAACCAGCTCGTCTCGGAGATGCTCGACAAGATCAGGAACTAGCGGTGACCATTCAGGCCGTCGCCGGCCTTCTACCCGACGAGATCGCCGAACGCATCTCGCCCGAGCCGGCCTTCCGCGCTCGCCAGGTATTCAAGTGGATTGCCTCCGGCGCCCGCGACTTCGACTCCATGTCAAACCTTCCCCTCGCGCTCCGGGCGTCGCTCAAGGCCTCGCTCGCCGTACTCTCGACGCGCGTCCTCGACTCGGTCAAGGACGCGGACGGGACGGTTAAGCTGCAGGTGGGCCTCGCCGACGGGTACGCCGTCGAGACCGTCCTCCTCGTGGACCGGGAAGGACGAAAGACCGCGTGCGTCTCCTGCCAAGTCGGGTGCCCGATGGGCTGCGCCTTTTGCCAAACCGGCCACGTCGGGTACGCGCGCGACCTCGACGCCGCCGAGATCGTCGGGCAGTTCTACCATCTCGAGGACGCGGTCGGCCGGCTCGACAACATCGTGTACATGGGAATGGGCGAGCCATTGCTCAACCTCGACGCCGTGCGCAAGTCCATCGCCATACTGACCCACCCTCAGGGCCGTGCCCTCTCGCGCAGGCGGATCACCGTCTCCACCTCCGGGCTCTCGGCCGGCATCCGGGACCTCGCCGACAACGGGCCCGACGTGCGGCTCGCAGTCTCGCTCACGGTCGCCGATCCCGCACTGCGCGCCGAACTGATGCCGGTAACGCGGTCGAACCCGCTCGGGGAACTTCGCGAGGCGATACGGCATTTCGCGGAAAAGACGGGACGCCGAGTCACGCTCGAGGCGGCCCTGATGGCGGGGGTGAATACCTCGCGCGAGCGCGCCCGCGAGCTCGCGGACTTCGCGCGGGGGCTCAACGTGCACGTAAACCTGATACCGTGGAACCCGGTGCCGACTCTGCCCTTCTCCACGCCCTCGGCCGAGGAAACGAGGCGGTTTCTCGCCGAGCTCGAGGCGCTGGGGGTTAACGCCACGCTCAGGATGCGGCGGGGAACGTCGGTGGCCGGCGCCTGCGGGCAGCTCGGGCGCGGGCTCGGTACGGCGCGGAACGCCGAGCCGGACGACGGGCTTACTTAAGGACTGAGGCGGCGTTCTCCGCCCGCGGGCGCGACGAGAATAGCTGCACCGATCGCGCGGGCGCCCATCCCTTCTCCAACCTAACCCACAGCACGAGCCCGTCCTCACCGTCAACGATCTCGTTTCCGGTCACCTCGTGCACCTCACCCCGGCGCGCGTGCATAAGGGTGACGCCGACAGTACCGGGACGATCGCGAAGCGCGACGTAGGGATCGGCCACCAGGGCGAACCGCCCTTCGGTCGATATCGCCGGGGTCGGCGGCAACTGCGCGCGCGAAAGGCGGCGTTCGGGCGAACAGGAGACGAGCGCCAGCGCCGCGACGATGCAGAAGGCGACGAGCGGGAATCTATGGCTCATTGGGCGTACCGCCTGGCGATGGAATCGAGCAAAAGCAAATCGGAATCGACGAAATCAAGTTTCCGTATTTCGTCGAGCGTGGCCCACGCGAATTCGCTGTGCTCGACGGGAACGACTCCCTCAAGGCCGGGTATGTCGACCTCGTACGCCAACAGGTGACGAGCCTTGCCGCCGTGCTCGAATTCGGCCGAGCCAATCATGCCGCCGACGCGGACCGGTATGCCCATCTCTTCGTCGAATTCGCGCCGCAGCGCTTCCTCGGGGCTTTCGTCGCCGTCAACCTTTCCGCCGGGGAATTCCCATCTCTCGCCCATGTCCCCGCCGGGCAGGCGATGACCGACGAGAAAACGGCCGTTTCGGTGAACGATACCGGCGACGGATCGTCTCATTTACAGGAAGAGAATGGTCGGGAAAAGGAAATGGAGGGCGGAGGCGGCGACGCAGCCAAGGCCCACATACCGCTTGCTCGTCACGATCCGCTGAATGACCGGAGGGAGGGTGTCCTCGTCTGCGGTGGACCGGGTTTGGTAAAACTCGTACAGAAGGGTAAAGCCGCCCGCGAGCCCGGCGATCGCCGGGATGAGGTCGCCGACGACGGGAACGTCGCCGCGCACGGCGGTCAGAAGCTTAAAGAAACCGGTGACGCTGGTCATGATACCGAGCACGAGCCTGAACGTCTCGTCGCGGGCGAAAGGAGGTATCTTGTTCTGAGTGTCCACGTCGAGGTCGTCCCGGTCAACGAATATGAGCACGAGGCCGGTAATCGCGTTTAGCAACACGGACAGAAAATAGAACTGCAGCATCCTGTACTCCTGATACCTCAAGCATATCGCATGCGCTACTTCCGGTCAACCGGCGCGGTCAGCGTGGCCCGCGTGTCCCCGATCTCTAATTCGGCCGTGACCATGGTCACCTCGTAATCGCGAAAGACCGTCCGAAGCGCGACCGGGGTTCCCGAGTACCCCGCGCGGAGCTCTTCCTCGTGGACAACCGCGCCTGACCCGTCCCGGGCGACTATGCGGACGACGGCGACGCGGCCGGCGAGAGGGCCTCCCTCACGGTTTCCCTCGGCGCCGAGGGAAACCGTAACGTACACGGACTCTTCGAAGAGGAATGCCTGCAGCTTCGCGGGGACGCCGCCCGGCGTCGCCTCGTTCTCCGGCTGCCTGAGCAGGGTTTGCGCGACGATGGCGATGCAAATGACGACGATGACGGCGAAGATGCTTCGTGATCCCCTGGTCGCGACGAGGCCCTTGAATAGCCCGGGTGGCTTGATGGGCCCTTCGGCGTAGGCGCGTCTAACCGACTCGCTCGCGCGCTCGAGTCTGCGCTCGCGGCTGTAATGGAACACGAGCCGCTCCCGTCCCGATTGCCTCTCGTCAGAGTCTGGGCCCGATTCGCCGATGCGCTCCTCGTCGTCCATCGTCACCTCCGTATCTCGCCTATCAGGGAATCCGTCCGCCACCACACGACGGAGGCCTCGTAGGGCGTCGCGAGGAGGGCCGAGATGATCCCGTCGTTCGAGAGCATCAGCGCGTTATAGGCGAGCTCGTCCTCGCGCACGGCGAGGATTCGCTTTTGGATTCTTCGCGCGCGCAGGTCCATCAACTCGAGCGCGTACCCTCCCTCGTTCGGCGTGATCAGGAACGCCCACCCGGTGGACGTTATGCCGAGGAGCTCGTATGGCTTCCGGAAGGTCATGGTTCCAAGTTTGTCGGCGTCCACGCCCTCGTACGCGGGAAGGTCGATCGCCTCGCCGTAAGTTCCCGACTCGAGCTCGAGGGGATACACGCAGCTGCGGTCGAAGCTCAGGCCAGCGTTCGCCTTCGTCTCCGGGTCGATGTTCTCGACGTAGTAATCGATCTTGAGGTACAGGCGGCGCGCCTGATAGTCGGGGACGATGCGCTCGAGCGAGGGCATCGAGACCGATCCCTTCGCGTACGGAGAGGGCAGCTCGCGGAAAGAGAACGGCACGCGATACAGAAGGTTGCCGTCAGCGTCGAACCAGAACGCGCGCGCGCCCGTTTGGGTGCGAGAGACCACGACGAGCTCGTTGGACGCCGTCGAGTACACGTTCGATATGGGGGGGAACGGCGTCCCACCCGTCCCTTCCTGGCCGAGATAATCCACGAATCGCCCATCCGAGGCGAAGCGAAGGACCACGTCGCGCAGGGCAACCTGCTCGTTGTTGTCGTATTCGGCGCGATCGTCGGGCACGCGATCGACGACGAAAAGGCGCTTCGTCGAGTCGACGGTAACGAGGGCGGGCTTGCTAAAGGGATACGGAACGGCCTTTCGCGTCGCGGTGCCCGCGGCGGAATCCTGCGAGCCCTGGCCGGACTGCGTCCCGCCCGCGGCGGCGTCCCCCTGAGCGCCTGAAGTCGCTTGGACTGAGTCTTCGGCCCCTTCGGGAGGGCGCGCGAACGAGGGAACCGGGTTCGTGTCGGGGTTGTAATAAACCGAGAGAAGATCACCAAATGAGGTAAGCTGCAGGACTTTTTGCGAGCCGGGGTTCGCGACGTAGAACATCCCGTCCTTCATGAAGAGCTGAGTGTCGGGGCCGCCCTGACTGCCGTCAAGGCCGAAGAGATCGATCTCGTTCTCGAATCTGCCATAGGTCAGGGTAAAGAGCTTCTCGCGCTCGACCGAGGCGAGGCCCTCGCGCGAGCACGCTGAAGCGACGATGGCGAGAAGCGCGATGAAAAGGGCGCGGCGCAGCGTAGGATTCACAGGATAGCCTCCGGCATCTAGGGTAGAATTCATTTCTTCGCTTGTCAATGGCGTCGTCTTTTAGTACACTATATCAATGATCACCGATAAAATCGTTCGCTTTTTCTTCGGATCCCAGCACGAGCGAGACATAAAGGCGCTCCTTCCCGTCCTCCACAAAGTCAACGAAAAAGAATCCTGGGCGATAGCCCTTTCCGCCTCCGAGTTCCCGTCCCAATCTGACGCCTTTCGCGCGCGATACGCGGCTGGCGAGAGTCTCGACTCCTTCCTCCCCGAGGCATTCGCCCTCGCACGCGAGGCCGCACGTCGCGTCCTCGGCGAGCGCCCATACGACGTCCAGATACTCGGCTCGCTCGTCCTCCACTCGGGTCGCATAGTCGAGATGAAGACCGGCGAGGGAAAGACCCTGATGTGCGTCGCCGCTGCCTACCTAAACAGCCTCGCCGGGAAGGGCGTCCATATCGTCACCGTCAACGACTATCTCGCCGAGCGCGACGCGGATTGGATGCGCCCGGTTTACGCGTACCTCGGGGTCACCGTCGGCTCGATCCTGTCGAACATGGACAACGAGGCCCGTCGCCGCGCATATAACTGCGACATCACCTACGGGACGAACAACGAGCTCGGGTTCGACTACCTCCGCGACAACATGCAGGTCGACTCCTCGGCGCGTACGCAGCGCGGCTTCCACTTCGCCGTCGTCGACGAAATCGACTCCATCCTCATCGACGAGGCACGCACGCCGCTCATCATCTCCGGCTCGGCGGAGGACGACACCGCGCGATTCCAGTCCGTCGACAAGCTCGTCGGGCAGCTGAGCGAGGTCGAGAAGAAACCGGGTACCGGCGATTACCCCGACGAGGCGCAGGGCGAGACCGTCGTCGGCGACTATAAGCTCGACGAGAAATCGCGCCGCGTATCCTTCACGGACCAGGGCATGCTCAAGATGGAGTCCATACTCCAAGAGCGAGGGCTCATCTCGGGGAGCCTCTTCGACGAGGAGAACTTCGAGTACGTCCATTATTTCACGCAGGCCGTCCGCGCGCACGCCCTGTACGATCCCGACGTCGACTACGTCGTCAAGGACGGGCAGGTGCAGATCGTCGACGAGTTCACCGGGCGCATCCTCGAGGGCCGCCGCTACGGCGACGGGCTTCATCAGGCCAT